>JAUVBO010000567.1 GCA_030591195.1 Pseudomonadota bacterium | reverse complement strand
GCCTTGTAGTCCTTGTCGGTGAAGAACAGGCCGGTGTTCTTCTCGAGCTCGTTCCAGAACAGCTGCTGGGTCATGCCGTCGGCGGTGACCGTCGTGTTGCCGATGTTCCTGCGTCGCTCGTAGTGGAAGCTCATGCCGAGCACCGGCAGCTGAAGGCCGACGTAAAAGCTCGGCCGCCGGGCGAGCCGGTCGACGTCGAGCAGGGTCGTGACGCCGCTGTCGGGCTTGGCCGCGAGCAGCTGGGCGTACCAGAGCACGCCGTTGGAGGCGAGCTTGAGCGCGCGGGCGACCTCGGCGCGCTTTGCGCCCTGGGCCGAGAGGTCGTAGGCCAGCCGGGTGATCGTGTGGCGGGTCTTGACCGCGGGGTTCCACTCGACGGCGGCCTTGAGTGGCTGGAAGTGCTTGTCGAGCTGCTGCTGGACCTCCTTGTTGGCGATCTCGGCGACGTCGAGGGTCAGCGGACCGACGTTGATCTCGCCACTGCGGAAGGCCTGAACGCCCCAGTAGCCGTCGGCGGCGAGGCGGAAGTGCATGTTCGGCTCGTCCGCGCCGCCCTGCTCGGTGACGCCGACGTCGACCACCAGCTGGTCGCCCTCGTCGCGGAGCATCTGCACGTCGAGCTCGCCGGTGGCAATCACGTGGGCCACGGCGCTGATCCGGGCATAGAGCGTCGCCTCGCTGATCGAGGCGATGTAGACCGGCGTGGCGGCGTTGAAGGTGAAGCCGGCGACGCCCTTCTGGCTGTGCAGCGCGATCATCTGGCCGGGCTGCATCCGCTGCAGGGCGTCGAGGTCGTCGGGCAGTCCACCGAGGGCGGCGAGCACCGCGTCTCCGGGGGCGTGGACCAACGCCTGGCCGAGGTCGGTGACGCTGTCGGCGTCGTACGGGGCGATGACTGTGGCGCTGATGCCCCGGTCGAGCGCGGTGAAGCCGAAGGCGATGCCGATCTCGGCAACGCTGAGGCTCAGTCGCGGGTTGGCCGGCAGCTCGAAGCGCGCCTCGGCCCAGACGTGGCGAGGGTTCTGCTCGAGGTAGCGCTGGCGCAGTCCGTTGATCCGGGTGAAGTACTCGCTCTCGCCGAAGGACTGGGTCAGTCCGGCGGTCAGCGCACGCAGGCTCTGGATCTCGAACGAGCTCTCGGCCCGTTGCTCGAGGGCGTAGATCTCGGTCCGGACCAGGCGGGGACGAAACACCGACACCCCGTTGACCGCCGAAATGCGGATCAGATCATTGATCTCGCTGGTGATCAGGTTGGCGCTCCACTTGGACAGGTCGCCAGGCTCAAACGTGCTTGGATCCTTGAACAGATCGACGAAACGGCTGGCGAGCTTGCCGTCGCACTTGCCGTCGCAGCCATCGTCGTCGGTGGGCACGGGGCCACAGGAAAGCGTCGAGGCAACAAGAATCCCTGCCAGCATCGCCGAGAGGCGAGCTCCATCTCTCCGAATCATCATGTATTTCCCTCCGCAGCGGGCCTGTGCTAGCCGCCCCGTCGTCGCCCAAGACAGTCGTCGTCGTTCACTCTTCAGAATGAACCCACTCGCCGGCTCAGCCATGCTTGCCTGGTTTCAGAGAGGGAGTTGCTGGTCGGCTGGAAAACGGCTCAACTTTCTTCCGCGCGGATCGGATCGCAGAACGTGCGCAGGTGGAATCACGGCGATCACTCGAGGGTCAGCAGCCGCGCGGCGATCGCGGGGCGTTCGCCGTGGTCGCTGGGCAGGCGGGCATAGACCAACAGCGCCTTGCCCGCGCCGTCCGAGGCGAGGGCAGGGCTGGTGGCTCGCGTCGATAGCTCCAGATCGCTGCCCGGCGAGGTCCCCTGGGGGTCCACACGGCGCGCCACCAGCCGGTTGAGCAGCTTGGTCTTGTCCTGCGGGTCCGCTTGCCGGGTGATGAAGGCGATCACGAAGCCTGGCCCGGCGTGAGCCAGCGCCGGCAGGATCACCTCTCGCCCGGGGGTCGTGCCGCCGAGGGTCACCAGCGCGCCCGCCGGTGCGCCGTCCTGGCCCACGGCCTGGGCGTTGCCGTCGCCGCCAAGCTGGCCTCGGCCCCGCAGGTCGGTCCAGCTCGTCAGCGCCTGGCCGCCACCGGCGGCGAGCCGGGCGTCGAAGACGCGGCTGGCGGGCTTGAAGATCGTCACCGGGGTCGTGTCGAGCGGCTTGCCGTCGAGCCCGACCCGTGCGCCGATGACGTGGTAAGCGCCGTTGAGCCGGCGCGTGGCGGAGCCGGTCCAGACGACCTGGATCTGATCGCCGACCCGCGCGGCACGCGGGGCCTCGCAAGCGACGATGCCTTGCTTGTCGGTGATGCCGAGGGGCTCGGGCTTGGTCGTCTCGGGCCCGGGATCGGAGACGACGATCGGCTGGGCGTCGAGCAGCTTGCCGTCATGGCCGACGCGGGCGGCCCGCGGCGCGTAGCCGGCGCCGACGTAGTGCTCCCAGACGACGAAGAAGCCGCTCGGCGTGGCGGTCACGTGGGGCCGAGCCTGGTTGCCCGGGCCGCCCGCGATCAGCAGCCCCGTGGGATCGAGCAGCTTGCCGCCGGCGTCGACCCGGGCGCCGAAGACGTCATAGTCCTTGCCGTTGCGCAGGTCGGCCCAGACAACGAGGAAGGCCTGGCCCGAGTGGGCTACCTCCGGGCGATGCTGGGCGCCGGGCGCGGCACTGACCGTCACGCCGGCGGGATCGAGGCTCTTGCCGGCGGCGTCGACGCGGGCGGCGCGCACGTCGGCCTTGCTGCCGATCCCGCGCTGCCAGACCACCAGGTAGCCGCCGTCGCCGAAGGCCACCGCCGGCCAGCGCTGGGCCGCCGAGGCCGCGTTGGCGGTCACCGCTTGCTCTGCCGCCGCCTGAAGCTCGGCCCTTGCCAGCGTGGCGGTGCCGAGGATCGTCAGCAGCGCGATGGGGATCGCGAGCAGCGCGACGGTGGCCAGCGGGGGAGGTGATAGCCGTCGTCTCATGGAACCCTCCTCAGCGTCACGGCGCGGGGCCAGACGGAGTAGAAGAAGTAGCCGTTGCCGCCTTGATCGAAGCTCAGGTGATGGGTCCAGGTGTTGAACAGCCGGTTGTTGTCGCCGTCGCCGGTGCACCACAGGTAGCGCCCCTGGTCGTCGATGCAGAGACTCTGGACCCACTGGGCGTCCGGGTCGTAGCGGCGGAAGGTGCGCGAGTCGCCGCCGCCGATGTAGAGGTAGCCGTCGAAGCCGAGGTGCAGAAAGCTCGGGTTGGCGGTGGCCATGCCGATCACCGGGCCGTCGCTGATGTACTGGTCGTTGCGCGGGCGCTCGACGCCGTCGCTGTTGAGCAACGTCGCAGCACCGCCGGTGAGCGGCCACTCGTACAGCGGGCCGCCGCTGTTGCGGTCGAGGCCGTCAAGCTTGCCTCGCGGCTCGTCGGCGGCGATGAAGCCCGGCGGGCCGGTGGGCGGCGTCGTGATCGTGCGCTGTTGCACCTTGCCCGCCTCGTCGATGACGTACATCGGGCCGTAGGTCGCGACGTAGACCGCGCCGGTGGCGCGTCCGACCGACAGCGCGCGCAGGGTGTCCGGCCCGCCGGTGGCCCGCCCGACCTCGCCCGCGCCGAGGGTCGTGACGGCGAAGGTCGATAGGTCCACGGCCCGCACGGCGCCACCCCAGTCCTGCTGGTCGAGGAAGATCAAGCGGCCGCCGTCACGCGAAAAGCCGAATCCTCCGCGCTGGTAGTGGTTGTAGTCGAACATCGCCGAGTCGGCCGGGCCGTCGATGTAGCCCGGTGCCCCGAGTCCGGCCACGGTCTCGATCTGCTGGGTCACCGCGTCGTAGCGGCGCAGCACGTCGCTGTGGCCGGGCGGGCCGCCACCGATGGTGTAGAAGTAGCGGCCCGTCGGGTCGACCACCGCCCCCGACGAGCCTCCGGTGGCCTCGGCCCCCGGTCCGTCGCGGCCGCCCTGGAGGCCGAAGCCCAGCAGGTTCAGCGCCTCGTAGCGCGGGTCATCGCCG
>JAUVBO010000652.1 GCA_030591195.1 Pseudomonadota bacterium | reverse complement strand
TCCGGCCCAGCCGGCAGGGTGACCGCCGCCGACGTCCGTCGCTGCTCCAGCGAGCCGCAGCCGCCGGGAGGGGAGGGGGGGGAGGCCGGCCGGACGCTCGTCCCCGAGGGGGTCGAGGGTGGGTCGCCGATCCCGTTCTTCAAGCTCGAGCCGTTGCCTGACTTCTCGCAGTGGGGAGCGGTGGAGCGCGAGCCGATTCGATCGATCCGCCGCAAGGTGGCCCACAAGATGGTCACCTCGATGGTCGTCGTGCCCCACGTGGTGCACATGGACGAGGCGGACGTGACCGAGCTCGAGACCTTTCGCAAGCAGCAGCGGGTCCGCCTCGAGGGTCAGCCAGGCGGCAGGCTGACGGTGCTCGCCTTCGCGATCAAAGCTGTCGCGGCGCTGCTCAAGGCGCGGCCGAAGTTCAACGCCAGCATCGATCCCTTCGCCGAGGAGATCGTCTACAAGCGCTTCGTCAACGTTGGCTTCGCCGCCGACACCGACAGGGGGCTGGTGGTGCCGGTGGTGCCGGATGCCGACCGCAAGACGCTGATCGAGATCTCGGCGGAGATCGAGGATCGAGCGACCCGTGCCCGCGAGGGCCAGCTCGACGTCGCCGAGCTGCGCGGCGGCACGTTCACGATCACCAACGTCGGTAGCCTCGGTGGCACCAACGTGATCCCGACGATCAACTACCCCGAGGCTGCGATCCTCGGTATCGGCCGGGCTCAGCAGCGTCCGGTGGTTCGCGACGGCGACGTGGTGGTGCGAACGATGCTCCCGCTGACCCTGGTCTTCGATCACCGGATCATCGACGGAGCCGACGCCGCGCGCTTCATGAGCGCCCTGGTTCGCTATCTCTCCGATCCTGCCGTCTTGCTCGTCGAGTGCTAGTGACACTCCCATCCGTTCGTGGACCATTGAGCATTGGCGGTAGAACACGAGGAGGCTGACGAAGATGGTGATGGGAAGCCTGCGCCAGGAGGCCGAGCTGGTGGTGGTCGGGGGGGGGCCGGGCGGCTACGTCGCCGCCATCCGCGCTGCCGACCTCGGTCGTGAAGTGATCGTCGTCGAGGAACGAGAGCGCCTTGGTGGTGTCTGCCTGCTCGAGGGGTGCATCCCGTCGAAGGCGTTGATCTCGGCGGTGGAGCTGATCAACACCGCCCGCGAGGCGAAGCGGATGGGGATCACCTTCGAGGAGCTGAAGGTCGACCGGGCTGGCCTGCGGGGCTACACCGAGTCGGTGATCGGCACCCTGACCAAGGGGATCGAGAGCCTGTTCAAGCGTCGTGGGATCGAGGTCGTCCACGGCCGGGCGCGGCTCGATGCTCCCGGAGCGCTGACGCTCGAGGGGGCGGAGGTCTCGGGGATCGACTTCGAGCACTGCATCCTCGCCACCGGCTCGACGCCGGTGACGCTGCCCGGCCTCGACGACCTCCGGCTCTGGACCTCGCGCGAGGCGCTCGAGCTGTCGGAGATCCCCGACCGGCTGCTGGTGGTCGGCGGTGGCTATATCGGCCTCGAGCTGGGGCTGGTCTATGCCGGGCTCGGGTCGAAGGTCACCTGCGTCGAGCTTTTGCCCCAGCTGCTGGCCGGCGCGGATCCGGAGCTGGCGAGCTTCGTCGCCCGCAGCTGCAAGAAGCGCTTCGAGCGGGTCCTGCTCGGGGCGAAGGTGGTGGGCGTCGAGCGCGCCGGCGCCGGTGGGGCTCACGCGGTCAAGATCGAGGCCAAGGGTGAGGTCCAGACGGAGGAGTTCGATCGGGTCCTGGTCTCGGTCGGCCGCCGGCCGAACACCTCCGATCTGGGGCTCGAGCGGGCCGGGGTGGAGCTCGACGGGCGTGGTCTGATTGTCGTCGACGAGGCTCAGCGCACCTCTGCCAGGGGGATCTACGCCATCGGCGACATCACCCCCGGGCCGGCCCTGGCGCACAAGGCGAGCCGAGAGGGCAAGGTGGCCGCCGAGGTGATCGCGGGCAAGCCCGCGGCCTTCGACAACGTCTCGGTTCCGGCCGTGGTCTTCACCGATCCGGAGCTGGCCTGGGTTGGGATCACCGAGCCCGAGGCGGTGGCGGACGGGCGGGCGGTGCGGGTTGGTCGTTTCCCGCTGGCTGCCCTGGGGCGGGCGAGGACCCTGGGACGGACCGATGGCCTCTGCAAGGTCATCGCCGACCCTGACAGCGGCCTGGTCCTCGGCGTCGGCGTGGTCGGTCCCCATGCCTCCGAGCTGATCGCCGAGGCTGCCCTGGCCCTCGAGATGGGCGCGACGCTCGAGGACATCGGCGCGACGATCCATCCCCACCCGACCCTCTCCGAGGCGATCGGCGAGGCGGCGGAGGTGGCGGCCAACCTCGGCGTCCACGTCTACCCGCCGGGCGGCAAGTAGGTCGTCGCCGCGGTGACCTCCACGAGCGACGCCCGCAGCTTTCCTCCCTATGTCGCCGACGAGGCGCTGATCGCGGCGGTGCGCGCGTCCTCGACGCCCAGGGTGCGGGTCTACCGCCCCTCGGAGGTGATGGTGGTCCTCGGACGGGGCAGCCGAGCCGAGCAGGAGCTCGACCTCGGTGCCTGCGAGGCGGACGGCGTGCCCGTGCTGCGCCGGCCGGGCGGGGGCTGCGCCGTGGTGCTCGACCCGGGTAACGTGGTCGTCTCGTTGGTGGCGCCCGCGTCGGGCTTTCGCCATAGCCGGCGCTACCTCGCCGCCCTGTCGGCCTGGGTCGTCGACGGACTGAGCCGCGTCGGCGTCGGGGGCGTGATCCAGGCCGGCATCTGTGACCTGGCCCTCGGCGATCGCAAGATCGCGGGAGCCTGCCTGCGCCGCGCGCGAGACCACCTGTACTACTCGGTGAGCCTGCTGGTCACACCGCGGGTCGAGCTGATGGGACGCTACCTGAAGCACCCGCCCCGGGAGCCGGACTACCGTCGTGGCCGTGCCCACCGCGACTTCGTCGGCGCGCTCGGAGCCACGGGGCTCTCGGCCAGGGCCCTGGCCGACCTGCTCGACGACGTCTTCGCGACCTCCGTCGGGTACCCCGATCTGAGCCTGATCGGTTGAATCCCCGCCGGCCACGGTAGCGTGAAGATCTCACGTCATTCTTCCACTGTTCTGTGGTAACCCACCAGGAGATCGCGCGGGCTACCAGCGGCCCGCGCACGGCCAATCAGGAGGTCTCTCATGGCTCTGAAGAAGGACGTCGATGTCGCGCCTGCCAGCGGCAAGCTCGGTGTGCTGCTGCCCGGCCTGGGCGCGGTCGCCACGACCTTTATCGCGGGCACCCTCGCGATCCGCAACAAGCTCGCCAAGCCGATCGGCTCGCTGACCCAGATGGGCACGATTCGGCTCGGCAAGCGGACCGACAACCGGTCGCCGATGATCAAGGACTACATCCCGCTCTCCCCCCTCGACGCCATCGCCTTCGGTGGCTGGGATATCTTCACCGACAGCGCCTACGAGTCGGCGGTCAACGCCGGTGTGCTCGACACCCGCCTGCTCGATCAGGTCAAGGACGAGCTGCACGCGATCACGCCGATGAAGGCCGTCTTCGAGCAGCGCTTCGTCAAGAACCTGCACGGCGACCACGTCAAGCAGGGCTCGTCGAAGATGGACCTCGCCGCGCAGCTGATCGACGACATGCGGCGGTTCAAGCAGGACAACGGCTGCGAGCGGCT
>JAUVBO010000523.1 GCA_030591195.1 Pseudomonadota bacterium | reverse complement strand
CTGGCGAAAGCCGTGGGAGAGGTTGTCGATGACCTCGTGACGGACTTCGGTGGTGTGGGTCAGCGAGAGGACCTCCTCGAGCCTCGAGCCGACACGATCGTGCGCCAGCCCGTGCAGCTCCCCGGTGAAGGTGAGGAAGCTCTCGACGGTCATCTCGCCGTAGAGTGGTGGGGTGTCGGGCAGAAACCCGACCTTCTTGCGGATGTCGTGGGGATTCTCGACCACGTCGATCTCGTCAACCTGCACCGAGCCCGCGGAGGGCAGCAGCAGGCACGAGAGGATCCGGAGCACGGTTGTCTTTCCTGCCCCGTTGAGGCCGAGGATCCCGACGATCTCGCCCTTTTCGATCTCGAAGTTGAGATCTTCCACGGCGCACTTGTCACCGTAGAATTTGGTCAGCCCAGAAGCTGCGATCATGGGGGGCCTCCAAGGACCTTGAAAACTGGTAATTTTTCTCGCTGCCGGCGTCTGGCGCCCAGGCCTCACGCCGGAGCCAGGAGAAGATATGGAGTGTTTCCGGGCAGGTCAACCCTCCCCGGGAATTGGGTATTCCGTGGTGGGGGAATTTTTTCTGCCCCTGGCGTAGACCGTGGGCGATAGGTCGCGCGTTGGAAGGAACGTTCGGAAGGGTCCAAGATCGGGTAACCAGCCAGGGAGCAGTCGATGACCAAGCAGCTTCGTTTCGACAACCACGCGGCTTTCCACGGGCAAGTGCTGCGGGTGACGGTGGTCGCCGCCGGCCTGGGTTTGCTGGGCCACATCGCCTCGCGAGTGATGACCCTGTCGGGCGGCGGCGCGATCGAGGTGCTCAAGCTGACCCTGATCGCTGCATTGCTCGGCCTGGCGGCCAATCCGCCCAAGGGGCGGCAGTGGCTCGGGGTCGGGCTGATGGCCGGGGCGCTGTCGTTGATCGGCGCTCTGGCGCTGCAGGCGCTGGCGACCTCGCCGCCGGTCTATCCGTGGTTTGGCGTCTGCGTCTACGGGCTCGCCGTCGGGTTCATCGCCGGGCGGGACCTGCGCGACTACCGTCGCTGGGTGCTGCCGCTCGCCACCGGGTTGAGCGTGCTGCTGGCGACCTGGGTCAAGGCGGTCTTCATCGCGCGACTGCCGCTCACCGACTACGTCCCGTCCTTCCTCGCCGAGCCGATCTACGGCGCGGCCTTCGGCTTCCTCGTCGCCACCGGCCTGGTGGCGCGGCAGCTCCGCTTCGAGCGGGACAAGGTGCTCGCCGCCTTCGAGCGGATTCGCGGCTCGCTCAGCGGGGAGATCCTCGAGCTGTGCGAGCGGGGCGTGGCCACCTACCGGCGGACAAAGGAGGCGCTGCGCGACCGGGAGGATCAGGGGGTGTCGAACGACCCGAAGCTGACCCGGGGAGTGGAGAGCCTGATGCTGAGGATCGTCGCGCTCGGTCGTCGCTGGCAGGAGGTCGAGCGCGAGGCGAACCGGACCAGCGCCGACGCGCTGACCGACCGGCTGGCCGAGCTCGAGGACAAGATCGCTCATGCCCAGGACCCTGTCGCCCGCCGCCAGTACGAGAAGGCCAAGGACGCGCTCGGGGCCCAGCTCGGCTACCTGCGGGACATCTCGCGCAACCGCGAGCGGGTCACGGCCCGGGTCCACAACTACCTCGCCGCGCTCGAGCGTCTGCACCTCGCGGTGCTCAACCACCAGGGGGCTGACGCGGCCAAGTTCTCCGACGAGCTGCAGCCGCTCCTCGACGAGATCGACGACTACGGGGTCGAGATCGACATCGCCTCCGAGGCGCTGACCGAGGCCGCCGAGGTGACCAGTGACGTGGGCTCGAACGAGGAACGAGACGAGGGTCAGGAGTCGCCCGTGGCGCTTGCCGATGCCTCGGATGCGTCGGAGACGCCGGAGGACGATGCCGAGGCATCCGCGGACGACGCCGACGAGGACGCCGAGGCATCCAAGGAGGAGGCCAAGGCCGAGACGACCGATCCCGAGGTCGCCCTGCAGCGCGGCGCCTTCGAGTAGTCGCGCGACACCTTCGAGTGGTCGCTCGAGTTCATTCCTTCAGCTTGCGGGCGAGGGTGTTGCGGCCGATGCCGAGCTTCCGTGCGGCCTCGGTCCGGTTGCCGTCGCAATGCTCGAGCACTCGTCGGATGTGATCGCGCTCGACCTCGGCCAGGGGCAGCTCCGGATCGTAGCCCGCGGGTCGGGCAGCGACGTCGTCCCCGGGCAGGCCGCCCGGCAGCGAGAGCTGTGCGTCCTCGATCACCTCGGCCAGGCAGAGCACCACCGCGCTCTCGACGCAGTGCTCCAGCTCGCGGACGTTGCCGGGCCAGGCGTGGGCCGCGAGCCGCGCCACGGCCGCGTCGCTGAACCGGCGGGCCGGCCGCCGGTACTTGCGAGCGTAGCGCCCGAGGAAGTGCTCGGCGAGCCGCCGCACGTCGCTCGGCCCCCGATCGCGCAGGGGCGCCACCTGGAGCTGCACCACCCGCACGCGATAGTAGAGGTCCTGGCGGAAGGCGCCCTTGGCCACCAGCGCCTCGAGGTCGGCGTTGGTCGCCGAGATCACGCGCACGTCGGCGCGCAGGGTCTGTCGCCCACCGAGTCGCTCGAACTCACGCTCCTGGAGGAATCGCAGCAGCTTGCCCTGGAGCAGCAGGGGCAGGTCGCCGATCTCGTCGAGCAACAGCGTGCCGCCCTCAGCCTGCTCGAACTTGCCCACCACGCGGCGGTCGGCGCCGGTGAATGCCCCGCGCTCGTGGCCGAACAGCTCGCTCTCGATCAGTCCCGCCGGCAGGGCGGCGCAGTCGACGTGGACCAGGGGCCCCGCGCTCCGCTCGCTGGTGTCGTGGACCGCGCGCGCGACGAGCGACTTGCCGGTGCCGCTCTCGCCCCGGATCAGCACCGTCGCGTCGGTGGTCGCCGCGGCGAGGATCCGGTCGTAGAGCTCGATCATGGCGCTCGAGTCGCCGACGATGTTGTTGAAGGGCCCGTCCACCAGCACACCCTCGGGCGAGTCACTCACCGACTGCATCGAGGTCTGCTCGAGGGCTTCGGCCACCTGTCGCGCGAGCGCCTCGAGCCGCCCGAGGTCTCCGTGGGAGAAGCGGCCCCGGCGGTGGTTGAGCAGCTGCAGCACACCGCGGGTGATGCCGCGGGCATCCTGCACCGGCACGGCGATCATGTTCGAGGTGGTGTAGCCCGTTCGCTGGTCGATGTCGGCGAAGAACCCCTCGTCAGTGGCCACGTCGTCGAGTAGCTCGGGCTTGCCGGTGGCTGCCACCCGACCGGCCACCCCCTTGCCGATCGGCAGACGGATCTCCTTCAGCTCGGGGAGGTGAGCCACCCGGCTGCAGAGCTCGCCGGTCAATGCATCCAGAAGATAGAGCGTGCCGCGCTCGGCCTCGAGCGCCTCGACGACGCGGTCGACCATCGCCCGCAGTAGCTGGTCCTTGGTCACCGGGCGGGACAGCAGGTCCGCCACGGAGTAAAGCACCGAGGGATGGTCGCGAGTCGATGGCATCAGCCTCCTCAATGTAACGACAGAAGTCCACCGGTACCAGTCAGTACAGCAAGGCCCATGCCGGCTGCCAACCCTGCGCCAGATCGGCCTGGTTCCTCGCCCGGTGAGCGAAAACGGGGCGCTCGCGGATCGCGGTGATCCGCTTTGGTGCAGCTGGTGACCCGGCACGGTCGTGAGATCGCGGCGGTGACGCTGGCACGGGCGCTGCAATGTCGCTCTCGCGAGGCGAACGAGCAGCGAGAGGAGGAGCACCGATGAGACGGACCGTCAAGCACTGGGGGCGCGTGTCGGCCAAGCCGAGCGAGTACATGATCAAGCTGCGAAACGGCCGGGTGGTCCGTCACGGCCCCGGGCTCAGCGTCTTCGTCTGGCCCCGGGACAGCTACGCGATCCTGCCGACCTCGATCCAGCGGATCGCCTTCGTCGCCGACCAGATCACCGCCGAGCGCGTCGGGATCGAGGTCACCGGCATCGCCGTCTACCGGATCGCCGATCCGCTGCTGGCCTACCGGATGCTTGACTTCAACGACGAGCGGCGCGGTGTCGAGCAGATGGCCGAGGTGCAGCGCGAGAGGTTCAGCGGTGCGGTGCGGCGGCGCGTGGCGACCCAGACCGTCGACGAGTCCCACAGCCGGCGCAAGGAGGGGAACGCAAGTGAGCTG
>JAUVBO010000941.1 GCA_030591195.1 Pseudomonadota bacterium | reverse complement strand
GTCGGCGCGGCTGTAGCCGTTGAGGCTCTTGAGCAGCGTCGACTTGCCGCAGCCGGATGGGCCGAGGATGCAGATGAACTCGCCGGGCTGGATCTTGAGCGAGATCCGGTCGAGGAAGTTGCGCTTGGTCCGTGGGTCGGTGCACTCCAGCCCGAGGGCGTCGACCCAGGTCTTGGTCCGGGTGTCGAAGACCTGGATCGCCGTGGCCGCGTGCTTCAGCACGTAGGGCCCGACGATGAACTCGGCGCCGGGGGTCAGCGCGGCCTCGGTGACCTGGTCGCCGTTGAAGAAGGTGCCGTTGGCGCTGCCGAGATCGCGCAGCACCAGGCCGGCGGTGCCTTTTTCGACCAGGGCATGGCGGCTGGAGACGTACATCGAGTCGAGCACGATGTCGCAGCCGGCGGATCGGTCGCGTCCGATCACCAGCTGGGGCTTGTCGAGGTTGTACTGGCCGAGCAGCTCGGCGTCGCCGAGGCTGAGGTCGGCGGCCACCGGCGCGGCGGCGCCGAAGACCGTCTTCGACTCGGCGTAGCCCTTCTGCGGCGCCGCCACCTGCTGGGTCGCCAGGGTGATCTTCAGCTTCGGCCCGCCGCTGCCGAGCTCGATCTCCTCGTTGCCGACGAGGTCGACGCGGCCGATCTGCTTGCCGTCGATGAAGGTGCCGTTGGTCGACTCGAGGTCGAAGAGCACCGCCTGGCCCTTGATGACCATGATCTTGGCGTGCTGGTAGGAGACCAGCAGAGCCGACTGAGGGTCGAAGCTGACCTCCGAGGCGGGGTCGCGGCCGATCCGGATCACCTGATTGTCGAAGACCAGGGTCTCACCGCCAGGCACTCGCTGGATCGACAGCGTGATCTGCGCGACGGTCGCCTGTCCCACCATCGGCGTGGGCGCTACCGGCTGGGGCGTGGGCGCTACCGGCTGGGGCGTGGGCGCTACCGGCTGGGGCGTGGGCGCTACCGGCTGAGGCGCGGGAGCTACCGGCTGAGGCGCGGGAGCTACCGGCTGAGGCGCGGGAGCTACGCCGGATCCCGGGGCCATCTGGGTTGGCGCGTCGGTGAGCACCTGCTCGAAGCGCATCTTCGGCCCACCCTGGCCGAGCTCGACCACGTCACCTGTGGCCAGCGGGCTCTGGCGGATCCGATGCCCGTTGACGAACGTGCCGTTCGAGCTCGAGTCGGTGATCTGGTAGGCTGGCCCAGCGAGCTCGATGGTGGCGTGGCGCCCGGAGACCAGCAGGTCTACCTGCGGGTCGAAGGCGATGTCGGAGCGTGGATCGCGACCCAAGACCACGCTCGGCTTGTCGAACCCGACCGCGGTGTTGGCACGCGGTCCCGTAAGGAACGTCAGCTGAAAGGGCATCTGCTGCGATTCTCCATAGTTTCGCGAATGATACCGGCAGGGGTCGGGATTCGGAAGTGGCGGCGGAGGATTATCATCCGGCCGGTCCCGACCAGCGCCAGGCGCCATACAGCGCATAGGCGCCCCAGAACCGCGGGTGGGGAGGGTGGATCGCCCGCCATCGGTCGCGGTAGACCCGGCCGAGAGCGGCGGCCGGGCCCGCGGCACCCAGCTGGCGATAGAGGATCCGCACTTGGCGGGCGGACTCGTGGTCCTTGACGGTCCAGGAGGCGGCGATCACCGATCGGACCCCGGCCGCGAGCAGGACCTCGACCAGCGATACCGGCGAGACCAGGCGCTTGCCATCGCGAAAGCGGGCCGGGTATGCGGTGGCGCAGCTCGCCAGCACGACGAGCGAGGCCGACAGCGGGGCGGCCCTGGCGATCGCGGCGGCGGTCAACACCTCCCCACCGCTGAGGATCAGCTCCGAGGGGCCGGGAGCCTGATCGTCGTCGAGGGCGGGCAGACCGTGGCCGGCGAAGTGAACCACGATCCCCCGGCGGCCGAGGGCGGCAAGCATTGCCGGCGCTGTTGCCTGCTCACCGGCGAGCACGGTCGCCTGGCCGAGCTGCCGGGCGGCGGCGTGGGTCTCGTCGATGGCGCCCTTCATCGGCGTGGCTGCTCGGCCGTAGCCCGGCAGGAAGAGTCGGGCGGCGTTCGGTGGCCGTACAGGCGGCCGGTGCAGCGCCAGGCAAGGCAGGTAGCTGTAGCTCCGGTGGCTCGGCGGAGCTCCAGGCTCCAGCGCGTGCAGCGGGAGGTGCCTGACCAGCCCGTCGGGGAGCACCACCAGGTGCCGGGTGTCGCCGAGCAGCGGCTCGAGATCGCCGAGCAGGCGCTGCCGCGCACCGGCGAGCAGTCGCCTCAGCCCCGCGAGGGCGGCAGGGTCGAGGTCGCCGAGCTCGAGCTCGTCGCGGGCCTTGATCAGCCATGGCTCGATGCGCGTCAGCGGCAAGGCCGGCAGGGCGTGGGTCCTGCTCCCCATGCGCACGAAGCGGTGCAGCCTGCCGGCGTGGGCGAAGAACGACACCAGCGCCTCGCCGAGCCCGAGCTCGATCCGGGGCGCGTGGCAGTCGGCGGGGAGGCCGGCGGCGGCGATGCCGAGGCTCGCCAGCGCGTGGCGCAGGCGAAGGCACTTGATCCGCTCGCCCAAAAGGAGGGACGGCCGCCGGGCGAACTCGGCCTCGAGCTGCTGGACCGACGTCTTGACGGGCGAGGGGGTCACGAGCGGTGCCCCCGCGTCGGCAGCGCCCGTGAGGCTCGAACGGCAGCTTCCGCAGCCGTGCTGCGCGGCCAGCAGCAGCCCGGTGGCGATCAGCCGGGTGACCCCAT
>JAUVBO010000035.1 GCA_030591195.1 Pseudomonadota bacterium | reverse complement strand
TGCCCACCGCGCCGTGGGTCGGTGGCACGAGGTGTGGCCCGGCCGAGGAGCAGGTCGAGGGTCTTGCCGAGGCGGGCGGCGATGGCCGGGGAGTTGCTCGCGGGGCCCCAGCTCGCCAGCCGTGGCTCGCCGAATCGTCGGCGGGCGCGATCGAAGATCAGCACCCGCGATGACTCGACGTTGCCCTCGGCCGATGGCGTGAACAGCAGCAGCCGCTCGACGCCGAGCACCTCGGCCGCGCGCTGGCACTCCTCGGACGAAGGCCAGGGCGGCAGGGTGCCGGCAGCCTGCCTGGCCGCGCGGCGCAGGGCCCCGACGACCTTCGGCGAGCGGCCGGGCGCGTCGAGGGGACGCTGGGGCCAGATGGTGAAGCTGCGGACCAGTGCCTCGTGGCTCGCCCGCGGGCGCATCACCAGCAGCGCCACTCCCCGCTGGTGGTCGATGTCAGCCAGCAGCTTCGGCGCCACCAGCCGGGCGAGGCCGACCTGGGCAGCGGCCTCGGCGCGGGCGAGCAGCGAGACCGCGACGTCGAACCGCACCTGCCGCGTGGCCACCAGGGCCTCACCGAGCAGCTCGGCGGCGCGGCGACGGTGGGCGGCGACCTCCGGCTCGCGGGCCAGGCGCGAGAAGCTCTCGCTGGGCAAGATGATCCGCGCGCCGCGGTGGCGGCCGAGGGCGCGGCCGAGGGCCTGCTCGAACATCCGGGCGCGGGCTGCAGGTAGCTGCTCGGGCAGGTGGATCACCACCGCCACGCGGGGAGCTGGCGTCGCCGCGTCAGCGGTTGTCCCGTCCCATCCCCCAGCGATCAGCAGGGCAGGGACCAGGCGAGTGATGCGCTTAACGAACAAGATCAGCAGCCTCATCGACGAGGCGCATTATATACCGTTCGCGCGGCTGCGGGCCGCCGAGCCCGGCGGCTCAGCGGAGCCGGATCATCCCGAGGTTGGTGTGACGCCCGCGGCGGATCCGCACCCGCCGCGCGGCCCGGCGCCGCTGCTGTCCGACGAGCCGCACCCGTCGCCAGCCCGCTCGCAGCCGCAGGCGCCAGATCGGCGTGATGCCGACCCGGCGGCCGTCGACGTAGACCCGGGACCACGGGCGGGTATCGACGCTGAGGAAGCCCCGGCCGGTGGGGCGCGGCGGGCGCTTGGCCGGTGCCCTGCTGTCGGGGCGGCTGGCCCGGTTGGTCGAGCCCACGTCGGTTGGCGTCGGGTTGTCCGCGTCGGCCGGGCTCCGGTCGGTCGCGTCGGGTCGGGGGCTCGCCTCGGCGCTTGCCGCGTCGAGGGGCTGGACCGACGGCAGGCGCAGGGTGTCGAGGGTCGGGCGGCCGGCGTCGATCGCCGTGGCCACCACCAGCTGCTCGCCACGGGTGACCAGCCAGGCGGCAGCGGCACCACCGGCAAGGAGCAGGGTCAGGGTGCCGGCAAGCGCCAGGCGCCGTCGGGTCACCCAGGGCCGCGTGGCTCGCCGGGCGAGGGTTGGCTGGTCCTCGTCGTCGGCGGGGTCCGCTGGCACGATCAGCTCGGGGGCGAAGCCTGCGGCCGCCGGTCCCGGGCCCCGACCGGCCGCAGGGCCGTTGGCGGGCAGGTCGAGGGTCTCGCCACCGGATCCGCCGGCCTGGCCCTCGAGGCGTAGCCGGGCCCGACCGACCCAGCGACCGAGCTCGTCACCGATCCGGGCCACGTTGCCAGGTGCTGCGATGCGCTCGATCATCGCCGCGAGCTGCTCCGCCACCCGCGTGGCGTCGGGCCGTTGCTCGGCCAGCGGCTGCATCGTCGCCGCGATCAGCTCGGCCAGCGGTGCCGGTGGCCGGCCGTCGGCAGCGCGGCTGATCCGGAACAGCACCATGCCGAGCGAGAAGATGTCCGAGGCCGTGGTGACCTCGCTGCCCGCCTGCTGCTCGGGGCTCATGTACGCCGGCGTGCCCTTGACCGCGCCGCTGACCGTGAGGTCCTGCTCGGCGCGAAACGGCTTGGCCAGCCCGAAATCGGTCAGCTTGACGTCGCCCTGGAGGCTGACGAGGATGTTCGACGGCTTGACGTCGCGGTGGACGATCGGTCCGTCCCTGCGGCGAGCGCCGTGGGCGTAGGCTAGCCCGCGGCAGACCTCGAGCACCACCCCGACCCGCAGCCACAGCGGCAGCTCGTCGCCCCAGCAGGCGTGGAGCTGGCGCAGGTTGAGCCCGTCGACCAGCTCCATCACCAGGTAGTGGGCCCCGGCCTGCTCGCCCACCTCGTGCACCTGGACGATGTTGCGGTGGGTCAGCCCCGCCGCGACGCGGGCCTCGCGCCGAAAGACCTCGAGCCCGCGGTCGGTCCGTAGCGCCTCGGTGCCGAGGACCTTGATCGCGACGGTCTTGGCGAAGCCGCCCGGTCCGGCCTGGCGTGCGCGAAAGACCTGGCCAAAGCCGCCCTTGGCGATGGATTGCTCAAGCGTGTAGCGACCGAGCTGGGTTCCGGGGCCGACATCTGCCATCAGGTCTGCTCAAGCGCAACATAGCCGCGAAGGTGGGCCGGCAGCAAGTCTACGATAGACGCGCCTGGCAGCGAGCAGCGGGAGGGAGCGAAGCGCCTGGCGACGGCTCAGCGTCGTCGTCGTCGTCGCAGCAGCGACGCCAGCGCGAGCAGGCAGAGCGCTGGCGCCAGCTCACCAGACGGTTTCGTCGCGGTCGCGACCGCCACGGCGCAGCCCACGCCGTAGAGCGTGCCTCCGGGGTGACCCGCGGGGCGGGTCTCGGCGAGCGGCCCGGGCAGGGCCTCCGGGCCGGAGCCCACCGGCTCGACCCCCGCGCCGGGCGCGATGCCGGCGGTCGGCTGCTCGGGCTCGGTCCCAGCCCCGGTCGTCGCGACGTCGCAGATCGCGCCGCCAGCGGTCTGGACGCAAAGGGTGCCTGCGGGGCAGCTGTGACTCTCGGCGAGCAACCCGTGGCCGTCGCAGCTGCCGATCTCACCCTGGTCGAGGCAGACGTCATGGGCCACCGGCGCCGAAGCTGGATCGGTAACGCAGGCAGGATCGACGCAGCTGGCGCCAAGGGCGCTCTCGACGCAGGCTAGGCCCCGGACCGCGCAGTCGTCGGTGCTGCAGTCGGCGGCGACGGCGCTGCCTCCGTCGCAGGAGGGTGCGCACGGGTCGGGCGTGGGACCGGGCGGCGGAGTCGGCGGCGGAGGCGGTGGTGGCGGCGGTGGGTTGGTCGTGGCCGCGGTCCAGAACGAGGTCTGCTGGTCGGCGCTGGCCCAGCTGAAGCTGAAGTGGACGTGGTCCGTGTGGGGGCTCGCGCCGCTGTAGGGCTGCCAGCCAGCGGCCGGCTGGTAGGCCTTCCAGATCTTGCTGTTCCAGATCATGTACATCACCCCGAGGCGCCGGGCCATGGCGTGTTGGTTGCCGTGCTCGTCGGTGGCGAGGAGCCACTCGAGCAAGGCGTCGGCGGCGGGGTGGGGGTAGTCGAGCATCCAGTCCCAGGCGCGCCCCTCCTTGTGCTCGCTCGTGCCGCCGGCGCTGCAGCTCCGGACGATGCCGCCGCTAGTGGTACAGGGGTAGGTCTTCAACACCAGGTCGCGGAAGGCCTTGGTCCCCTCGCTGGCGGTCGAGATGCAGGAGGTCTGGCCGTCGTAGGAGGCGTAGTCGTCGATGGCCGGACCGAAGGTCGGGGTGTCGGGCTCGACGTCGCCGCCGTTTTCACAGGTCGCGGCCTGGTGGACGAAGCCGATCTCGTCGCGAGTCGGGAGGGAGTCGTCGTGGCCACAGGCGGCCGCGAGCGCGATGAGACAGCTGGCGGTGGTCAACGGGCGGCAGGAGCGTCGTCGCGTCATGGCCGGGAGACTAAGCACGGTTCGTTCCACCCGACTTCTCGTTGAAATCAATACGAAATTGTCAGTTGCTAGCCGTCTCGCTCGGGGATCTGTGGGGCCGGTGCGTCCACGAATGAGATCTGATGGTTCTCAGCCGCCGCGTGCGGTTCGGACGCGTGATATCGTGTGCGCATGAGCGGATCCTCTGTCCCAGCCCCGCTGATCCGTCTCGCCACGCTGCTGGCCTGCCTCTGGGCGAGCTGCATCAGCCCCGACTACGGCGTCGAGCCGTTTCTTTGCGTCGAGCAGGCTGCCTGTCCTGACGGCTACCGCTGTCGGGCCGGTCGGTGCGTGCGGCCCGGCACGACGTCGGTGGATGGCCAGGTCCCGGTCGAAGCAGCCCCCGCGGATGCCCCGCCAGCCGATCGAGATCCGATCGTGCCCGGCGTCTGGATCAAGGTCGCGGCGGGCACCTTCAACATGGGCTCGCCGGCCGACGAGCCGTGCCGGTCGGAGAGCGAGGCGGTGCACCAGGTCGGCCTCGGCCGCGGCTTCTCGATGATGAGCCGCCAAGTGACCCGCGCGATGTTCCGGGGGATGGTTGGCTATGCCCCACCCGATCGCGGCTGCGGCGAGGACTGCCCCGTGGTGGACGTCTCCTGGCACGAGGCGGTGGCCCTGTGCAACGCCCTGTCGAAGGTCAACCAGCTCGAGCCCTGCTACGCCTGCACCGGCCAGGGCGACGCGGTTCGCTGCGACGTGCGCGAGCCCTACGCCGGGGCCCAGGTCTACGCTTGCGCCGGCTTCCGCCTGCCCACCGAGGCCGAGTGGGAGCGCGCCTGCCGCGCAGGCAGCACCACCGCGCTCTACAACGGCCCCCTGTCCGGCTGCAGTGGCAGCGATCCGAACGCTGACGCCATCGCCTGGTACCTCGACAACTCGGGGGGCGTGCTGCATCCGGTGGGTCAGAAGCAGCCCAACGCGTGGGGCTTTTACGACATGCTCGGCAACGCCTGGGAGTGGTGCCACGATCGCTTCACCGAGGGGCTCGGCAGCGCCTCGGTCAAGGACCCGGTCTTCTTTGACGCAGCGGTGAACATGGGCACCCGCCGGGGTGGCTCGTTCGGCTCGGCGGTGCAATACCTGCGCGTGGCCAACCGGGCGAGCCAGCCCCTCGACGAGCGGCGCAACAGCACCGGTCTGCGCTGCGTGCGCTCGGTCGATTGATCGTCAGGGGGGCTTCGAGAGGCGAAGCCCCCCTCTGATGAATCAAGGCAGCAGCGTGGAGAAGGCGGTGCGGCCGATCTCCTGGACCCAGCGCTGGTCGCCGCTCTGCTGGGCCTGACCCTCGACCAGCTCGTAGCCCATCAGGGCGAAGATCCGGCCGTCATAGAAGATCGGGCGCGCGTTGCCGTACCAGTCGTAGCACGAGTCGGCGCAGCTCGCGGTGCGGGGGTCGGCGGCGAGGTCGCCGGCGCGGCGCAGGCTGAGGTCGGTACCGACATCGAGGAACAGGGTGCGCGCGGTGCCGGCCTGCTCGGCCGAGCCGAGGCCGACGATCGGCAGGCCGACCAGCCGCAGGGCGTCGCTGTAGCCGTAGGCGTGGCTGCGGGTCTCGCCCTGCAGCGCGTCGGGCTCGACGTAAGTATCGACCACTCGCGGGGAGCTGCCGAGGGCGATCGACGAGAGGCCGAGGTCCTCGATGTTGGTGTCGCCGAGGTTGGACTGGCTGCTGCCGACGACAATCGCGCCCTCGCCGAGCACGTCGATCCGCTCGACCAGGTGGCCGAGCTGCAGCTGCCGGACCTCGGCGTGGCTGACCCAGTTGTAGAGGTGGACCGTCTGGCCGTTGTCACCCCACGGGGAGCTGACGAGCAGCCAGTCGCCGACGAAGCGGTTCTCGAGGCTGTAGGAGAGCTGATCGGCGCCGACGATCGACCGGACGTTGCTCGAGGGGATCTGGCCGACGTTGACGCCGAAGCTCTGAAGCGGGATCTGCAGCAGCTGGGCGTCGCCGGCGTAGATGTCGGTGTAGTCGCCGCTGAGCTGGCCGGCGCGGACCACGACGTTGAGCAGGCCGTTGGCCTGCTTGAACGAGAACTGGTTCTCGGGGTGACCGGCCGCGCGCACCGCGCCGGGCAGCCCGCCGCCGAGCGGCATGCGGAAGAGCGACGCCGCGGTGGTCGGCTCGCCGTGGCCGAAGAAGCCGATGTCGTTGACCCACAGGTAGACCGCGTCACGCGAGACGTAGAGGTCGTGGGACCAGGCGCCGACCACGCCGGTGGCGCTGCAGGCGAGCTGCGGGCGGTCGAGGTCGCAGGTGACGACGGTGTGCAGCACCGGCATCTCCACCGTGGTCAGCGGCATGTAGATCTCGGTCTTGCTGATCAGCTCGCTCCAGCTGCCGGTGGCGGCGCGCAGGGCGGGCAGGGTGTCGTCCTGGACCCAGGGCGCCTGCCCCGGGGAGGTGTAGTCGTAGGCCGGGTTGGGCTGGAGCAGGCTGTAGGGCAGGTGGAACACCAGCTTGCCGTCGACCAGCCGGCTGGCGTAGTTGTCTGCCGAGTAGTAGTCGTTGGAGCGGAGGAAGTAGCGGCCGTTCTGCGCCCGGGTGATCCGCCCGGCGGCGTCGATGTTGAACAGGCCGATCTCGGTCGCCTGCTGACCGTAGTCGAAGCCGATGACGACGATCGTGTCGCCGTGGATCAGCATCTCGTCGTACCAGACCGAGGAGTTGGCGCAGCTGTCGGCCGGCGTGATCCACTCGCCGGAGACCCAGCCCTCGACCGTCTGGTAGTCGCTCGGTCGGGTGTAGGTCACCGGAATCCAGCTTCCGGCGATGTTGCGGTCGAAGTCCCGGGCGAGGCAGGTGCCCTCGTCCAGCAGCGCGAGGACCGCGCTGGCAGTGCTGGCCTCGGCGCGAAGGTTCAGGCGGTCACCGCTGGTGGTGGCCACCTGATAGCCGTGCACGTCGGGGTTGAGGTTGACGTAGGACGTCGGCTCGAGCGAGCCGTCGATGCCGATCGAGAACAGCCGGCCGCGGCGTAGCACCACCAGGTGGTCGCCGTGGGCCTTGACGATGCCGCCCTCGTCGACGCCGCCCTCCTGGACGTGGGTGATGCTCTCGGCCGCCACGGCACCACCACCGCCGCCGCCCATCTCCAGCATCGGCGCGGTCTGAGCCGCCTTCTGGACGAACCGGTCGAACTCGCCAGGGCCGAACGTCTGCAGCTTGTTGGGCGAGACACCGTCAGCGTTGGCTCTGCCCCGGGTTCCGAGTGGCTCCGACTGCTCGATGCTCCCACAGCCGCCGATCAGGGCGGCGACACTCAATGCCGCCAGCAGGCGGTTCAATCCTTGATGTCTGGTCCTCATGTCCCCCTCCACATCGGGACCGCATGGCGCGCAGAGGCCAAGCAAGTTTGGCGCCAGCGCATCGCTATTGAGGAGCATCACCGGAGCGATCGTGATCCCGTGGCCTTGCGCGGCCGGACGGCGTCGACGGGCCTCGCTAAGTGCACGGCGGTGCGCACATCGGCGTTTGCAGGATCGCCGCCACGGCGCTCTCCGTCAGCGGTCGAGCTGTCTTGCGATGGCGCGCAGATGTGGGC
Organism: Pseudomonadota bacterium; assembly: GCA_030591195.1. The sequence continues at coordinate 3,312 of JAUVBO010000035.1, read as the reverse complement.
TGCGCGCCGCTCGCGTGAGGCGCCGACGGCCCAGGGGAGTGCCGAGGCGGCGAAGGCGCTCGAGGTGGCGAAGGGCGCGGGGGCGGTCGGCGAGCAGCGCAGCGGTGAGCGCCGCGTTGTACAGCGCCGGCTCGAAGGTCGGGTCGACCCCGACAGCGGTCTCGAACCAGACCTGAGCCTGTCGGTGGTAGCGGCGACGGAAGAGCCGGTAGCCGCGGATGTCGGCGACGCTGGTCACCTCTCGGGCAGCCACGCCCCCGGCGAGCAGCGCCCGGGTCAGGCGCTGGGCCTCCGCCTGGGTGGCGGCCACGCGCTCGTCGGTCTCGGCCCGCGGCCGGCCGGCATCCGGGTCGCGGTCGGCGGCGATCGAGGCGATCGAGGCGTCATGGGTTGGCCTCGAAGGAGCGTCGGCTCGCGGACGGGGAGGGCGGCTCTTCTTGCAGCCAGCCGGCGCGCAACAACACAGGGCGAGCACCAGCCCCAAGGGGTGGCGGATCTGCGGGCAGCGTGGCGCGGGTCGTTCCATGGCTTCGGTGGCGCTCGTCGCCGCTATGGTACCATTCCGCGCGGTCACGACAGCTACGCCCTTACCCTCGAGGAGCAAGCGAAGAACCATGGCTCACGTCGTCGTGGAGCAGGCCGAGGCCCTGCTCGATAGGGAATACAAGGTGCTCGATCACGGCTTCGTCCGGCTGGTGGACTACCTCGGTGGCGACGCCCGCATCGTCCAGGCCGCCCGGGTGTCGTACGGCGAGGGGACCAAGACGGTGCGCAAGGATCGGGGCCTGATCAACTACCTGATGCGCAACGATCACAGCTCGCCGTTCGAGCAGGTGATCCTGACCTTCCACTGCAAGATGCCGATCTTCGTCGCCCGCCAGTGGGTGCGTCACCGCACCGCGAGGCTGAACGAGATCTCCGGTCGCTACAGCGTGATGGCCGACGAGTTCTACGTCCCCGAGGACGGCGACGTGCGCTACCAGAGCGAGGGCAACAAGCAGGGCCGCTCGGACGACGAGGTGCCCACGGCGCTACGGGCCAAGGTGCTCGAGCTGCTCGCCCGGGACCAGCAGCGGGCCTACGGCAACTACCAGGGGTTGATCGACGACGGCGTGTCGCGCGAGCTGGCACGGATCAACCTGCCGTTGAGCCTCTACACCCAGTGGTACTGGCAGATCGATCTGCGTAACCTGTTTCACTTCCTCCGGCTGCGCCTCGACAGCCACGCCCAGCTCGAGATCCGGCGCTACGCCGCGGTGCTCGGCGAGCTGGCCCGGGCGGTGGCGCCGATGGCCTACGAGGCGTTCGCCGAGCACGTGCTGGACGCGGTCAAGCTCTCGCGCGCCGAGGTCGTGGCAGTACGAAAGATGATCGGCGGCGAACAGAGCGGCCTCTCCGGCCGGGCCCGCGAGGACCTCGAGCGGAAGCTTCGCCACTCGTCGTAACCGCCTCGGCCGCCAACCGTAGTGTAGGCATGCCCGACGCCTCGGACGTCGAGGATCGGCTGATCAACGAGAGGGAGGGTTACCTGATGCTGCTCAGAGTCAGCCTGGCTGCGATCGCCGCCGCTTCGATCTTCATCGCCCACAACCCGTCGGCCCGCGCCCACTGCCAGATCCCGTGCGGCATCTACGGCGACGCCCACCGGGTGAAGATGATGCGCGAGGACCTGGTGACGATCACCAAGTCGGTCAAGCTGATCAATCAGCTCAGCCGCAAGGGTGACGCCCAGAGCCGCAACCAGCTGGTGCGCTGGGTCAACAACAAGGAGCACCACGCCGAGAAGATCATCCGCACGATCTCGGACTACTTCATGGCCCAGAAGATCAAGCCCGGCAGCAAGGGCTACCTCGCCAAGCTCGGCAAGCACCACGCGGTGATGGTCGCCGCGATGAAGTGCAAGCAGAAGGCTGACACGGGACCGGTCAAGGCCCTGGACAAGGCGATCGCCGGCATCGCTGGCTACTGGAAGTAGGCGTAGCCCCAGATCGAGAGATCTCGGAAGCAAAGCCTACAGCCCTCGTATATGTGTGTCGGTGTCGGCCGTATCAGAGGTCGGCCGAAGCACGCACAAGCGGGGGTTGCCTAATGATTTCTTCACGATGGACCGTGGTCTGCTCTGCCCTGCTCGGGTCGGTGTTGCTAAGCTGTGGGCCAGAGATGGGAGGCGATGCCCCCGGGGCTGTCGCAGGGCTGCCGGGCAAGGGCGACGCGGTGACGTTGGTCAGCGGCGCGAGCATCAGCTCGAGCCACGTTGACCCCGCGCGTTACTACCTCTCCCACCGGTCGATCGACAGCCTGGCCGAGGTCGGCGCGGTCAGCGGTGCGATGGAGAGCGTGGCGCGCCGGGTGGATGGGATCATCGCCAGCCTCCCGGCAGACGATGCGATCTCGATCTCCGAGATGGAGCGGATGGAGCAGCCGGCCTACGTGGCGACACTCTTTCCGGAGGAGCGAGCGGCGTTCGCCGTGCTGTGGAAGTTGCTCGAGATGCCGGACCAGCCGGCGACCCAGCTCCAGGGGCCGGCGGCGATCGATCTCTCGGTCACCGAGACCTCGGTGGCGCCCACCAGCCTCGCCTTCTCGCCGGCGGAGCTGATCGACTCCCTCGAGCAGCACCTGCAGCTGCCGGCCCGGCGGCTACAGCTGGTCTATGACAGCGACGCGGACCAGGACACGGTCTCCTTCGACGACCTGAAGCAGGGATCGAACGACCCGTTCGGCCGCTTCACGCCCGGCGACGTGGCGTACTTTGGCAAGATCCACGACGAGCTCTACCGCCGCGGCACCTCCGACGCCGAGGCGCGGCTGACGGTTCCGGCCCCGGGGGACATCAGCGGCGAGCTGGTCGTCGGCGAGCTGATCCTGCGGGTGACCCAGTCGGTGCGCTTCGAGGAGCACCGCCGGATCGTGCCCGGCGACTACTCGAGCTCGTGGCGGATCTCGCTGACGATGCGCCACGAGGTCACCGTCAGCAGTCACCTCGCCGGCGGGCGCCAGGCGCTGCTGATCGATCAGGTCAGCGGCAACGAGCGGGTGCTCGCCGACGGCGAGCCGATCGACGAGCTCGTCGCCGGGACCTACCTGGTGGAGATCTGGCAGGGCGGCCAGCGTCAGGCGACCAGCCGGGTGAAGCTGCCAGCCCTTCGCGCCGGCAAGGGTCAGGACCGGCTCGATCGCTACGTCGACTACACCCTCTACACCCACGCCGGCGACCAGCTGGTCAAGAACCCGGAGGAGGCGCGCTTCAAGTACAACGCGGTGGTCGGCATCGACAGCTACTATTGGGCCCGCTTCAGCTACGGTCTGACG
>JAUVBO010000068.1 GCA_030591195.1 Pseudomonadota bacterium | reverse complement strand
CAAGAAGGCCGACCGGCTCAACGCCCGCTCCCAGCGGGGCGTCTTCACCGCAGCGGCGAAGATCCTTCACCAGGGCTCGAGCAAGACCCCGTCGCGGGCCGGTCGCCACGACCGCCAGATGCTCGACAGCTATCTGAGGTACGCGAGCTACTACGACGGCAAGAAGGCCACCGCGGCCTCGATCCGCACCGTGCTCGACGGCAAGGGCACCAACCTCGCCAAGATCACCAAGCTCCAGCGGCGCTACAACTCGCTCAACTCGGGCCGCAAGTTCCGGCTGCCGGGCTACCGCGGTCGGGTCACCCAGCGGAGCACCGCCCAGCGGGCGCGCTGACCCCGCAACCGAGCTTGACCAGACGGGCGCCGCCGTGACCTCACGGTGGGGCCCGTTTTTTGTTGGCGGCGGGTGTATCATCTGGGGCCGTGGGCTCGCTGATCCCCAAGACCTTCAACGGCACCGCCTTCGCGATCGTCCTCGGCGGCTGGATCTTCAGCGTCTGCCTGCACGAGTTCTTCCACGCCCTGGCGGCCTACATCGGCGGCGACAAGTCGGTCCGACAGAAGGGCTACCTGACCTTCAACCCGATCCGCTACGCCGACCCGACGCTGAGCCTGGTCTACCCAGTGATCTTCCTGCTGATCGGCGGCGTCGGCCTGCCGGGCGCCCGGGTCTACATCAACAGCGCGGCCCTCGGACGCTTCTGGGACGCGGTCGTCTCGCTCGCCGGGCCCCTCGGCAACGCGTTGCTGCTGATGGCGATGATGGTGCCGCTGTGGCTCGGGCACGCCGACCCGCAGGCCCAGCCGGTGTTCTGGGCGGCCTACGCCTTCCTCGCCTACTGCCAGATCACCGCGGTGATCTTCAACCTGCTGCCGATCCCGCCGCTCGACGGCTTCGGCGTGGTCGGCGCGGTGTTGCCGTGGAAGCTGCGCAGCAAGCTCTACGGCCACTCTCAGCTGCTGTTCCTGGTGCTGCTGGTGGTGATGTACCGGGTGCCGGCGGCGAACAAGGCCTACTTCGACCTCGTCGGCTACCTGCTGCTGCGGCTGAAGCTGCCGAGCAAGCTGGTCTTCCGCGGCCTCGGCATGATCCGCTTCAACGTCCTCGGCGGGCGCTAGTCCAGCTCAGGTCGAGCGCATCCGCGCCTCGATCAACGCCAGGCCGAGCTTCTCGAGCCCGGGCAGCCGCATCGCGGTCCACTCGTAGAGGCAGGCGAGGGTTGGCTGGACCAGGGCCTCGGTCCAGGGCCGGTCGAAGTCGTGGCAGCGCAGCTCGACCGAGCGGGCGCGGTGCAGCAACCGGTGAGCGATCAGCGCGATCTTGCGCCGCCGCACGCGGTCGCAGAAGACCACCAGGCGGGCGCGGGCCAGGCCGCGCTGCTCGAGCAAGTGCGAGACGAGGCGCAGGTTCTCGAGCGTCGTACGCGCGCGCGCCTCGAGGGCTACAGGGATCGATAGCCCTTGCGTATCGACGAGGTAGTCGGCGATCAGCCGGGCCTCGGTGAGCCCCGGGTGGGTTCGCTGGTTGGTCGCGCCGCCGGAGCTGATGATCAACGCCGGGTGTTGCTCGCGCGCCACGGCTGCCACGCGGTCGAGGTACGCGCCCAGCGCGGGCGTCAGCTCGCAGCGGTAGCCGAGGACGATGAAGACCACCAGAGCTCGATCATCTTGGCTACTCATGGGCGCGGAGGATGATCCCACAATCGAACCGACATGTCGCCGATGTAAGGAAAAGTGGGAAGCGACGCATCGCGTCGTCGTAGGTGAGATCAACAATCCTTCCCGCTGGGCAGCGGAAGGGCAGCAGCGGCAAACGATCCTTAGTTTTACTAGGATTCCCCCTTTGCCGTACCCCGTCAGCCTCTTCGCTGCCTGCGCTGGCTGTCGCCAACCCAGCAGGGCGTCGCCTCGTGTGGCGCCCTGCTGGTCCTCTGCTGGACCAGCCGGTTGGCAGGGGACAGTTGTCCACACCAGTAACTCGTATGCTGCTGATATTACAGGAAACAGCTGCTGGCAAGGCCCTTGCATCCATATCTTCGCGTGGCAGTGTTTTCCCTCCAGGCCAAACGTTGTTTCGGTTTCTTGCTCGTGGCGCTGCTCTACCAGTCACCGACGACCGCCGAGGCCAAGACGTACGTGGTCAAGCCTGGCCGGCGCGCGTGGACCGCGATCGGCAAGTCGCTGCACTACCGCGCACGGCGGCCCAAGCGGCGGCTGAAACTGGTACGGCTTCAACCCGGTCCGGGCTTCGTCATCGACAACCCGAAGCGGGCCTACGGCACCCGGCTGGCGGTCTACCGGATCAACATGGTGATGGCCGCATTCCAACGACGCTATCCCAGCGACGCGCCGGTGCGGGTCCACGATCTCAGCAAGCGGGGAGGGGGCCCGCTGCCGAATCACATGACCCACATGCGGGGGCTCGACGTCGACTTGCCGTTGATCGTCAACCGGCGGCTCGACGGACGCCCGAGGCTCGAGCGCGGGCGGACCTGGTTCCTGCTGCGCAGCTTCGTCGAGAGCTGCGACGTTGACTACGTCTTCCTCGACCGGGCGGTGCAGAAGGCCCTCTACGAGCACGCCGTCCGGCGCGGCTACCCCCTGGCCGACCTGGCGTCGATCTTTCAATATCCACGGTCGGCGCGGAGCCGGTCGGGCATCGTGCGTCACTGGCCGAACCACCACGACCACCTGCACATCCGCTTTCGTCGCGAGAACGCTCCGATGCTGCCGATCGCCCGCGGCTACTGCAGCTCCCGCTGACCCGCGGATAACGTGCTATTGATCGGGCGATGATCCCGCTCGAGAAGCTCGATCAGGTGACCACCGCCGACGGGCGCAAGCTCTCGCTACACCGCCGGGCCGGCGACTACCTGATCCTCGTCGACGGACGCGACCTGATGACCAGCCGCTCCCACGGCTCGGAGCAGCAGCTGGCCGAGCTCGGCTGGCGGGAGCTCTCCCGGTCGCCAGCGTCACCGCGGGTGCTCGTCGGTGGGCTGGGCATGGGCTACACCGTCCGCGCCGCCCTCGATCTGCTGCCGGCGACGGCGAGCCTGGTGGTGGCCGAGGTCTTCGCCGAGGTGGTGCGCTGGAACGAGCGCTGGCTGGGCGAGCTCTGCGGCTGGCCCCTGCGCGACGGTCGGGTCGCCGTCGAGGCCCGGGACGTGGCCGAGCTGCTGCGACCCGACCCGGGCTTCGATCTGATCTTGCTCGACGTCGACAACGGCCCCGACGCGTTGACGTTGGCCTCGAACCGCCGGCTCTACGGCCAGTCGGGCCTCGCGCGCGCCAGCCGGGCGCTCCGTGCGGGTGGGGCGCTCGCGGTCTGGTCGGCCGCGCCGGACCAGCGCTTCGTCAAGCGGATGCGGGCCGCCGGGCTGCGAACCCGCAGCGAGACCGTGCGCGCCCGCGGTGGCAACAAGGGTCCGCGCCACACGATCTTCATCGGGCGGCGCAGCTGATCCGCCGCTACCGCTGCTTCCACAGCCGCTCGGGCATCGTCTGGCTGGCCGTCTCGAAGCAGCTGGCCAGGTCGTAGCGCGGCTGCTGGACGACCACCTTCACCACGCAATAGGCCATCAGCAGCATCAGGAAGAGGATCGGGAAGCCGGCGACGGTGGCGATCTGCTTGGTGGCGTCGATCCCGCTGATCTTTCCACCGGCGCTGAGCAGGTTGATGATCGCCATCGACGACATCACCAAGCCCCAGAAGAGCTTGATCGTCGTCGGCGGCTCGCTCTCCTGCTTGCGGGCGGCAATGGTCGACAGGGCGGCGACGGTCGAGGTCATCGAGTCGGCGAGGGTCGAGATCGAGATGTAGATCGCCAGCAGGAAGACCCAGCTGATCGGCTTGGAGAGCGGGAATCCCTCGAGGAAGGCGAAGACCGAGACCTCGAGCCCCTTGTCCTGGATCGACTGCCAGACGCCGCCGCCGGCGAGCTCCGAGTGAATCGCCGCTCCGCCGAAGACGGCGAACCAGATCATGCCGAAGCAGGCGACGACGACCAGGTTGACGAACATGAACTGGGCGATGGTCCGGCCGCGCACCAGCCGGGCGAGAAACATCCCGATCAGCGGCGCGTTGGCGAGCCAGATCGCCCAGTAGTACACCGGCCACCAGCGCGGCCAGTCGGAGTTGTCGATCGGGCTGAGGAAGGTCGCGCGGACGAAGAACTGGTCGATGAAGTGACCGAGGGACTGGGTGCCGAGGGTCAGGATGAAGCGGGTTGGCCCGAAGATGAAGACGAAGAACATCATCCCGAGGAACAGCCGGGTGTTGTAGTCCGACAGGAAGCGGATCCCACGGTCGAGCCCGGTGTAGCTCGAGATCACGTAGGTGCCGACGATCAGCGAGATGATGGCGATCCAGGTCACCTTGGTCGAGGGTACGCCGTGCAGTACCTCGAGCCCGCTGGCGATCTGCATCGTCCCGACGCCGAGCATCGCCGCCACCCCGCCGGCGATCGCGAACAGGCAGAGGTTGTCGACCACCGCGCCCACCGCTCGCTCGACGTGGCGCCCGAAGACCGGGTAGAGGGTCGAGCTGACGTTGTACGGCAGCTTCATGTTGTACGAGGCGTAGGCGATGCCGACGCCGCAGACGCCGTACATCGCGTAGGGGATGAAGGTCCAGTGGATGTAGGTCGTGGTCATCGCGAACATCGCCGCCGCCTCCGACTTGGGGGCGATGCCGAGGACCTCGGGGGGCTTCATGAAGTGGGTGATCGGCTCGGCGATCCCCCAGAAGAGGATCCCGGTGGCGATGCCGGCGCAGAGCGACATTGTGACCCAGGCGTAGGTCGAGAACTCGGGCTCGGCGTCGGGGCCGCCGAACTTGATCTTGCCGTGGCGCGACAACGCCAGGTAGACGCAGATGCCGAGGAACAGCAGGCTCGCGAGCTGAAACAGCCAGCCGAAGTAGCGCGTCGCCACCTCGACGATCGCCTTCTCTGCGGCGTAGAACGCCTCGGGGGCGACGACGCCGGTGACGATCGCTCCGAGGAACAGCACCGACATCGGCCCGAAGATCGAGTAGCGCAGCTTGGCGCGCGCCGGCGGCGCGGCGGGGTCGTCGCTGGTCATCGGGTGGCTTGGGCCTCTCGGCGTCGGTGCTGCGGTGAAACGAGAGGATACCACGGTGAGCGGGTTGACCTGAGCGGTGCGGGCGATCATCATCCCGCTCGCCTTGAGTATCACCAGCGACGATCGCAACCTGGACCGCGTGTTGATCGACGGCGCGGCGGGCGAGGGCGGCGGGCAGATCCTGCGCAGCTCGCTGTCGCTGTCGGCGATCACCGGCCGCCCGCTCCTGATCGAGCGCATCCGCGCCCGCCGCCGGCGTCCGGGCCTGCGCCAGCAGCACCTGGTGGCCGTGCAGGGCGCGGCCGCGATCTGCGGCGCGGCGATCACCGGAGCCGAGCTCGGCTCGCAGACGCTCCGCTTCGAGCCCGGTCCGCTGCGGCCCGGCGACTACCAGCTCGACATCGGCTCTGCCGGCAGCGCCTCGCTGGTGTTGCAGACGGTGCTGCCGCCGCTGCTGCTCGCCGGCGGACCCTCGAGGCTCTCGCTCGGCGGCGGGACCCACAACCCGATGGCGCCACCCTTCGAGTTCCTCGAGCGCGCATTCTTGCCGCTGCTAAACCGGATCTTGCCCCGGGTCGAGGCGCGCCTCGAGCGCCACGGCTTCTATCCCGCGGGCGGCGGCCGGATCGTGGTCGACGTCGTACCCGGCGAGTCGGACCCGCTGTCGCTGCTCGAGGCGGGGCCGGTGATCAGGCGACGCGCTCGCGCGCTGGTGGCCAAGATCCCCGATCACGTGGCGCGCCGCGAGCTCTCGGTGGTCCGCCGGGAGCTCGGCTGGGCCGGCGACGAGCTGCAGCTCGAGCAAGTGGCCAGCGACGGTCCGGGCAACGTGCTGCTGCTCGAGGTCGAGCGGGCCAGTGTCTCCGAGGTCGTCGCGAGCTTCGGGCAGCGGGGCGTGCGGGCCGAAGTGGTGGGCCACCGAGCGGTTCGCGCGCTACGCTGCTACCTCGAGGGAGGGCAGCCGGTGGGACCGCACCTGGCCGATCAGCTGCTGCTGCCGCTGTGCCTCGGCCCTGGCGGGGCCTTCTGCAGCGGCCCGCTGACCGAGCACGCGCGGACGAACATCGAGGTCATCCGGCGGTTCCTCGAGCGCCCGATCACGGTGGTCGAGGATGGCGCGGGCGGAGGGGTCCGGGTCGAGGTCGGCGAGGGAGTCACGGCCAAGGGGGGATGATGTCACAGCAACTCGAGCTCTACCGGATGATGGCGCGGGCGCGGGCCTTCGAGCTCGCGCTGGCCGACCTCTGGCACCAGGGGCTGATCTCGGGCGAGATGCACCTGGGGACCGGCGAGGAGGCGGTGATCGCCGGCGTCGTGGCCCACCTGAAGGACGGCGACGCAGTGGCGCTCGATCACCGGCCGACGCCGGCGATGGCGCTGCTCGGCGTCGACCTGGTGGCGATGATCAAGGAGATGCTTGGCCACGAGGAGGGCCTCTGCGGCGGCTGGGGCGGCCACATGCACCTCTTCTCGCCGGCGCACCTCGCCGCCTCGTCGGGCATCGTCGGCGCCGCCGGCCCCACCGCCTGCGGCTTCGCCCTCTCGGCTCGGCTGCGTCGCCCGGGCTCGGTCGCCGTGGCGTTCTTCGGTGACGGCGCGTCGAACCAGGGCATGCTGCTCGAGTCGTTCAACCTCGCGGTGGCCTGGAGGCTGCCGCTGCTGTTCGTCTGCAAGGACAACGGCTGGGCGATCACCACCCGCAGCGAGCAGGTCAGCGGCGGCGAGCTACCGCGCCGGGCCGAGGCCTTCGGCCTGGCGGTCGAGTCGGTGGACGGGCTCGATCCGGTGGCCGTCCACCGGGGCGCCGGCAAGCTGATCGCACGAGCCCGCTCCGGCAAGGGCCCCGGCTATCTCCACGCCACCTGCCTGCGCGCCGACGGCCACTTCCTCAACGACCCGCTGCTGAAGATGGCCCGCCGCCCGATCGCGGAGGGCGGCCAGACGCTGAAGAAGGTGCTCTCCGCCTCCGTCTCGTCGGGCGGCAGCCTCGGGGCCCGAGCGGCGAGCGTGGTCAACATGCTCGGGTTGTTGAGCCGGGCGCGCAAGGCCGGGCGCGACAGCGGCAACGACCCGCTGGTTCGAGCTCGCAAGGCCCTCGGCAAGCAGCGCGCACAGCTCGAGCAGATCGACCAGGAGGTGGCGCAGCAGGTGGCCGACGCGGTGGCCGAGGCCGTCGGCGAGGAGGTGGCCCGATGAAGGGTGAGCCAGTGGGCGACGTGCTCAAGTTCGGCGAGGCGATCGATCGCGCGGTGGCCGCGGCGATGGCGGCCGACGAGCGGGTGGTGATCTTCGGCGAGGACGTGCACATGCTGCGTCCGGACCTCTACGCCCGCTTCGGCGCTGATCGCGTGTTGCCGGCGCCGATCAGCGAGTCAGCGTTCCTCGGCGCGGCGGCGGGCGCGGCGATGAGCGGCCTGCGGCCGATCGTCGAGATCATGCTGGTGGACTTCATCGCCGTCGCCTTCGACGCGGTGCTCAACCACATCGCCAAGCTCGAGGCCTTCTCCGGCGGTCGCTGGCGGGCGCCGCTGGTGGTGCGTGCCACCTGTGGCGGCGGCTACGGCGACGGCGGTCAGCACCAGCAGGCCCTCTGGGGCCTGCTCGCTGGCGTGCCCGGAGTGACGGTGGTCGTGCCCTCGACCCCGGACGATGCGGCCGGGCTGATGCTGTCAGCCGTGGAGCACGAGGGGCCGGTGATCTTCCTCGAGCACAAGCTGCTCTCGGAGGGCTGGCTCGAGCTCCTCGGGCGGCTCGGGCGCGACACGGTGCGCTTCGACGTGCCGGCGGCGGGGGCCGAGGGGGAGGTGGCGCTCGAGCCGGTGCCGATCGGCGAGGCGGTGGTCCGGCGTCGGGGCACTGACCTCACCGTGGTCTCGCTCGCGGTGGGTGTTCACCGGGCGCTGGCGGCCGCCGAGCAGCTCGAGGGCGACGGCGTCTCCTGCGAGGTGATCGACCTGCGCACGGTGCGGCCGCTCGATCGTGAGACAGTGGCCCGCTCGGTGGAGCGGACCGGCCGGCTGCTGGTGGTCGACGAGGACTACCGCGAGTTCGGTCTGTCGGGGGAGCTGGCGGCATCGGCGCTCGAGGCCGGGCTGCAGCCGCGCTTTGGCCGGGTCTGCCTCGAGGGGCCGGCGATCCCCTACGACCGCCGGCGGGAGGCGCTCGCCCTGCCGAACGTCGAGCGGATCGTCACCGCGGCACGATCACTCGTCGGATCCCCACCATCGCTCAGCTAAGGACTTGTGACAGAACAACTCGATCACTGACGCCGCCGATCCATCCCCGCCGGCTGCGTTGCGCCTCCTCGAGTTACCGACGGGTAGCCCTCGTCGGCAGGCCTTGCCAGCGGGGCACCTCGACGACCTCGGTTGGCCAATTTGTTCTGTCACAAGCCCCAAGCCGATTGCCGGAGCATTTCGATTCCTTGGCGACGGGCCGGTCCGGGTTGCACTCGTAGCT
>JAUVBO010000681.1 GCA_030591195.1 Pseudomonadota bacterium | reverse complement strand
GCGAGCTCGGGCCGCAGCTGGGGCCCGATGGCGCCCCCGCCCCGTTCGATGGTCCGGGCAGCTCGTCGACCGATGGCGGTCCGCCGTCCCCGCCCCCGCCTCCGGTTGTCGATGGCGGCCCGCCGCCCCCGCCCCCGCCGCCGGTCGTCGATGGCGGCCCGCCGCCTCCGCCGCCGAGCACGATCTGGCAGCCGGCGCCGGGCACCACCTGGCAGTGGCAGCTGGTCGGCCAGCTCGACACGTCGATCGACGTACAGATGTACGACATCGATCTCTTCGACAACAGCGCGGCCACCATCGCCTCGCTCAAGGCCGCCGGGCGGGTGGTGATCTGCTACTTCAGCGCCGGCTCCTACGAGGACTGGCGTCCCGACGCCGGCGACTTCCCGACGTCGGCTCTCGGCTCGAAGATGGACGGCTGGGATGAGCAGTGGCTCGATGTCCGCTCCGCCGGCGTGCGGGCGCTGATGGTCAAGCGGCTCGAGCTGGCCCAGCAGAAGGGCTGCGACGGCGTCGAGCCGGACAACGTCGACGGCTACGCCAACGACACGGGCTGTGCGCTGAGCGGCGCCGACCAGCTCGACTACAACAAGTTCCTCGCCGCCGAGGCGCACCAGCGCGGGCTGTCGATCGGGCTGAAGAACGACCTCGATCAGGTCTCCGCGCTGGTGTCGCACTTCGACTGGGCGCTCAACGAGCAGTGTCAGCAGTACAGCGAGTGCCCGATGCTCACGCCGTTCATCACCGCCAACAAGGCGGTGTTCCACGTCGAGTACACCCCCGCCAGCAAGGGCTCGGTCTGCTCCCAGGCCACCGCGCTCGGGTTCAGCACGCTGATCAAGCACCTCGACCTCGACGCCTGGTTCGAGGCCTGCAACTGACTCGATCGAGTCGACCGCGTCGACCGCTTCGACCGACTCAGCCGCTCATCCGGGCGAGCAGCCGCTGGTAGCCCTCGTCGACGCTCTGCTGGATCGTGGCCAGGGTCTCGGCGTCGCCGGCGAGGTGGCGAAAGCGCCCCTGTAGCTCGAGGTAGTGCTCGATCGGCTTGCGCTTGACGATCTTCTTCGTCAGCCGCCACTGGTCGTCCTCGATCTCGTAGAGCACGATGGCGCCGGTCTGCACCGCGCGCTTGGAGACCTCGATGATCTGGCCGCTGTCGACGGCCCAGCCCGTGGGGCAGGGGGCGTGGCAGTGGATGTAGCTCGGCCCGCGCACCGCGGCGGCCTTCTTGACCTTCTCCATGAAGTCGAGCGGGAAGCCGGTCGAGGCCGACGCGGCGTAGGGTACGTGGTGGGCGGCGATGATCTCCACCAGGTCCTTCTTCAGGCCAGGCAGCCGGTACTCGCCCCTGGTGACCTTGCCCACGGGGGTGGTCGAGGTGCGGGCGCCGAACGGCGTGGTGCCGCTGCGCTGCCCGCCGGTGTTCATGTAGCTCTCGTTGTCGAAGCAGATGTAGATGAAGTCCTGGTTGCGCTCGATGGCGCCCGACAGCGCCGAGAGGCCGATGTCCGCCGTGCCGCCGTCGCCGGCCACCACCAGCAGGTTGACCCCCTCGCGCTTGCCCATCACCTTCAGCGCGTCGTCGATGCCCGACATCACCGCCGCGCTGTTTTCGAACAACACGTGGAAGTGGGGCACCTTCGGCACCGCCATCTGCATCACCACGGCCAGGCAGCCGGTGGAGTTGATCACGATCGTGTTCGGCCCGAGCACCTTCAGCGCGTGGCGGAACGAGAGCACCTGGGTGCAGCCGCCGCAGGCGAGGTTGCCCACCGAGAGGTGCTCTTCGGTGGCGATGTCCTTGAGCTTCATCTTCGCCCCATGAGTTGCCTTCGCCATCGTCTTGTCCTATTCCGTCGCCGAGTAGCGCAGGCCTTCTTCGGAGCCGCGGGCGTCGGGCCAGAAGACGGTCTGGCCCCGAGGGTCGGCTGAATCGTGACTGGCGGAGCCGAGCTCGACGCAGCGCTCGATCGTCTCCGGGGTGATGTCCTTGCCGCCAAGGCCGATGATGAAGTTGAGCAGCTCGGGTCGCTGCTGCTCGTGGTAGAGGGCGCGGGTCACGTCCGAGTAGACCATCCCCGCGGTGCCGTAGCCGATGTCGCGGTCGAGCACCAGCACGGTGCGCGCGCCGCCCTGCGGATCCGGTCGCAGCGCCGCGGCGAGCAGCTCGTCCGGGAACGGGCGGTAGACCCGCAGGTTGACCACCCCGACCCTGGGACCGCCGCGCGCTCGCAGCTCCTCGGCCGTGGCGAGGGCGGTCTGCATCATCGAGCCGATGCCGACGATGATGATCTCGGCGTCATCGCAGTGGTGCGACTCCACCGGCGCGTAGCGGCGGCCAAAGCGCTCGGCGAAGGCCTCGAAGACCTCGCTGATCACCTCGACCGAGTCTCTCAGCGCGCAGTGCTTCTTGTACTCGTAGTCGGGGTACCAGTCGGGGAACAGCACCTCGCCGAACTGCAGCGGGTTGGCCGGGTCGAGCATCGGCCGGTTGCCTGGCCCAGGCGCCGGCACGAAGGCGTCTACCTCCTCCTGCGGGATCGTCGCCACCGGCTCCGAGGCGTGAGAGAGGATGAACCCGTCGTAGCTGACCATCGTCGGCAGGTTGACCTGTTCGTGCTCGGCGATGACGAAGGCGCAGAGGATCGAGTCGTAGATCTCCTGCACGCTCGAGGTGTAGAGCTGGATCCAACCGGCGTCGCGGTTGACCAGCGTGTCCTGATGGTCGGCCCAGATGTTGACCGGCACCGAGAGCGTGCGGTTGGCGATCGCCATCACCACCGGGAAGCGCATCCCCGAGGTGAAGTAGAGCACCTCGCTCATCAGCTGCAGGCCCTGGGAGCAGCTGGCGGTGAAGGCCCGGGCGCCGACCACCGAGGCGCCGGCGCAGGCCGACAGCGCCGAGTGTTCGGACTCGACCTTGATCATCCGCGCGTCGAGCTCGCCGTCGGCGACGAACTGCGACAGGTACTCGACGGTGTGGGTCTGGGGGGTCACCGGGTAGGCGGCGACCACCTGGACCCGCGCCTGCTTCGCGGCCTGGGCCGCGGCCATGTTGCCGTTCCAGAACTGCTTGCCCGACTGCTCGCTGTCGCTGGTCATTCGTCCTCACCTTCGCGCTGCATGACGATCGCGCCGACCTTGCACTCCTGGGCGCAGATGCCGCAGCCCTTGCAGTAGGTCAGGTCGATCTCGTAGGTCAGCCGCTCGATGCAGCCCTCCGGACAGAAGAGCCAGCAGAGCTCGCACTCGGTGCACTTGTCGAGATCCTTGACCGGCCGCAGCGCGCGCCAGCCCCCGGTGAGGTTGTCGCGCGACCAGCCGGGCTCGTAGGTCAGCGTGCTGCTCGCCCGCCGGACGAAGCCCTCGTATCGCAGCATCCCTTTGGCCTTGTCTGCCACTAAAGTCTCCCTTCGCGCTGGCCGAGGTCGTCGCCGCGGGTGAGCTGGCGCAGCCCGTCGCGGGCAGCGCGGGCGGCGGCGATGTTGCTCTCGGCCTTGGCGCCGAAT
>JAUVBO010000313.1 GCA_030591195.1 Pseudomonadota bacterium | reverse complement strand
CGAGGTCCCGAAAGGGTGCCTCGCCGCGCCGTCGCTTGCTTTGGGCGTGGTTGCGGTAGCTTGCGGCCGCTGCTAGCGGCTGCGCTTGAGGGTCACCATCACCTTGCGATCACGGTTTCCTTCCCACGTGATCGTCTTTGTTTCAGGGCGGTAGCCCCGCTTGCGAAGCTCGAGGCTGACCTCTTCGCTGAGCGTCAAGCCCTCGACCACGGTCGGCGTCCGGCCGCGGAGCTCGCCGTTGAGGTACACGTCTGCTCCGGTGGGCTTCGAGCCAACCTGCAATTTTCCATAGATAGGGTTGAGGACTGCCAGCGCGCGCACCAATTGCTGGCCCTCGGCGAAGCGAATCTCATCTTCGATCCACGGCTCGTAGTTGGCCAGCTTGACCTCGAGCCGGTGGGGGATGGCGGGATCTGCCACCGGGATCGACACCTTGGTCCGCTTTGGCACTTTCTTGCCATCGAGCCAGACCTCGGCACCCAAGGGGACTGAGATGACCTCGATCGTCGCTGGCTGTTTCTCGATTCCCGAGGTGAGGAAGAAGACGACCACGCCGAGCAGGGCCACCACCACGGCTGCGCCCGACATCACCAGGATCAGTCGCCGTCGTCGGCGGGCCCGGGCCTCTGCCGAGGGCCACTCGCCGTCGAGATCGAGCTCCATGCCGAAGGTCTCGCCGGCCAAGCCGCCACCCTGCCAGACTCCCTGCTCCCCGGCGTCGCGCTGCGCCGGTGGCCAGCCGCTGGTGGCCTGGCCTGCCGCGTTGCCCAGCGGCGGCTGCGACGGCGCCGGCTGACCCGAGGTGGCCGCGGCCCGCTGGGCCAGCTGGGAGGACGCGCCAGCGGAGCCTGCCGGCGGCGTCCCCCCCGGGAACGCCGGGGAGAAGACGCCGGCGGGCGCCTCGATGCCTGCCGGGTTGGTGTCGTCGCCATCCTGGGTCGGCATCGGCCTGGCGATCGGCGGCCAGTTCGGTGCGGAGCCCGTTGGGGGGCCGGGCGCGACCACGGGGGCGGATCGCGCCTGGCGGGCCGTGGAGTCGCCGCCGTCACTTGGTTGGGCCACGGGTGGCCAGCTGGGTGCCCACTGCACCGGCGGCGCCTCGGGCAGCGACACGCGCCTCGGGGGCGACTTGTGGCCCCCCAGCGGGGGCGGAGGCGGGGTCCTGCTCGGCTGGGGGCGCATCCGGTGGGCGCTATCGTGGCGCTCCTCGACCAGGGTCGGCTCCTCGCGGCTGCTCGACGGAACGATCACCTCGGGCAAGGAGTCGGACCGCGACGGGCTGGCTTCGGGCAGCCGGGTGAGCACCGTGGGATCGCCCGGGACCTCCTCCCAGTCGCCCTCGTCGAGCTCGGTCGGCGGATCCTCCCCGAGCGTCGCCTCGCCGACTCCTCGGGGCGCCGATCGGCCAAGCATCTCCCGGCCCGCCATCTCCGCCGGCGGACCGGAGACGACGGTCATCTCCCCGCGGTCCGCCTCGTCGTCGTCGTCACCGTCGACGAGCTGGTCGAGGCGGAAGATGACGCTCGCCTCCTGATCGGCGCGGTAGTCGTCGCGTGACATCAGCGCGTCGAGCTCGACCTGCTGGGTCGAGACCTTGCCGTCCCGCGCCGGCGCCCGATCGTTGCCCTGCTCGGTGGCCTCGAGCGCCGGGAGGTGCGAGATGAACGACCTGGCCCCGTGTGTCTCCTCCTCCTCGGCCTCGTCGACCTCCTCCAGCGCCCGGTCGACCAGGCGGGCCAGCCGGTCGGGGGTGAAGTCCGCGGCGTAGGAGAAGAGGAAGTTGGTCAACGCCAGCTGGAAGTCCTGGGCCGTCGGCCACCGATCCTCGCGGTTCTTGCACAGGGCCTTCATCACGATCTGTTCCAGCTCCCCGGGGATCTCGCGCCGCTTGTTGCTCGGTGGCTCGATGTCGGCCTTGCGGACCATGTCGAGCAACCGCTGCATGTCCTCCTCGAGGTAGAGCATCTGGCCGGTGAGCACCTCGTAGAGGATGACTCCGGCGGAGAAGATGTCCGAGCGCTGGTCGATCGGGTCGCCCCAGGCCTGCTCCGGGGACATGTAGAAGTACTTGCCCTTGATCACGCCCGCTTGAGTCGACATCGAGCGGCTGGTGGCCTTGGCGATGCCGAAGTCGACCAGCTTGACCTCACCGGCGACCGAGATCAGCACGTTCTGCGGGCTGATGTCGCGGTGGATGATGCTCAGCGGCTTGCCGTGCTCATCGAGCTTGCGGTGGGCGTAGTCGAGCCCCGTGCAGAGCTCCTGGGCGATGTAGGTCGCCACGTCGATCGGGACGTCGATGTCCCGCTCGGTCAGGCGCCGCATCATCTTGAACAGGTCCGGGCCGTCGATGTACTCCATCGAGATGTAATAACGGTCGTCGTGGTGACCGAGGTCGAAGACCTGCCCGATGTTGACGTGGTTGAGGCGAACGGCGATCTTCGCCTCCTCGATCAGCATCTCGATGAACTGATCGTCGTCGGCGTACGAGGGGTGCAGCAGCTTGAGCGCGAGGTACTTCTCGAAGCCCGCGATCCCACGGATCTTGGCGAGATAAATCTGCGCCATTCCGCCAACCGCGATCTGTTCGACGAGCGAATAGGGCCCGAATTCCTGGGGCTCCATGACGGTCACTATACTACAGATCTGGAAACGTCGCGCGCTTCTAGAAGCGACCCGTCGCGGCGATGAAGAAGTCGAAGACGGTCGTCTCGGAGACCTTGAACCGCCGGCCGGGTGCGTCGATGATCGGCCGGTAGAGCGGGTTGACTTGGCGCGGGTCGTCGAGCTTGAGCTTGCCGCGGCAGGTCTCGGGCTCGTTCGGGTTGCAGATCCCGCGCCCGGCCTGGGCCGAGGTGATGAAGTGTTCCTGCTCGTGGCCGAGGGAGACCCCGAGCCGCCCCTTGAAGAACTTGGTCAGCTCGAAGGTCAGCGCCAGCAGGCCGTGGGCCCGGAGGTGGTTGTCGATCCGGGTCACGCCGGGGTAGGGGATCGTCTCCGCCGCGCTGCGGCAGTAGCTGCCGTTGTCCCAGGCCAGCATCCCACCGCCCGCATCGGCCAGGCAGGGGCCGGCGAGCTTTGGCTGCCCGGCGAGCATCTCCCACAGCGGCGAGTAGCCACGTCCTTCGAAGACGCCCTCGAGGCGGCCGAGCAGCTCGATCGAGAAGCGGTTGTGCATCTTCGGCTGCTCCCAGGGAATGAACGCCACGCCGATGTCGAGCCAGGCGAAGTGCTGGGGGTCCGAACGCTGCTGGCCCGAGCCCGGGAAACGGGTCTTCTCGAACAGCGAGTCCGAGCGCGCCACGGGCAGCATGTAGTGCAGGCTGGTCCAGGTGTCGACGTACGGGAAGCGGCGGGAGATGGCGGTCCACCAGTGGTAGTGGTGCACTCCATGGCTGACGCCGGTGTTGGCGTTGGGCCGGGCCGGGTCGTAGTCCATCACCGTGCCCACTGCGACCCGGGTCTCGAAGCCGATGACCCAGGTCGGCTTCGTCCGGTCGCGTCGCTGGTTGACCGGGGCCCAGCTGAGGCCGAGGTGGATCTGGTCGATGCCGGCCCGATCGGGCAGCAGGCGGCCGCCCGGGGCTCCGTCCGGTCCGGCGACGATCCGCTGCTCGAGCGGCATCTGGTCAGCGTCGATCAGGCCGTCGCGGGTCAGCGTCGAGTTGACCGGGGTGACGCAGTTGGTCCAGGACGGCGCGCCGCAGGAGTCTCCGCCATTGCGCGCGAAGGAGAGCTCGCGGCTGCTGCGCAGGATGATCGGCAACTCGACGTGGAGCTGCAGATCGCGCCACAGGCCCGCCTCGGCCCGCAGGGCGACGATGTCGGTGACCTCCGAGAAGCGCAGCTCCTTGACCATCTCCACGCCGGCCTGGCTCGGCGTGCGGCCGAGGAGCTCGCGGTTGATCGCACCTCGCTTGATGCGATGGCGGTACTCGACGCGGAAGTTGAAGTCGAAGGGGTCGTCCTTGTCGAAAGCGCTGGCGATGTCGGTCTCGCCGGCACCTCGTGCGGACGTCGGTCCCACGGCGAGCAGCGTGGCGACAAGCGAGAACAGGAGGGTGGTCTTCATTAGCCGCTGCATCGCAATCGCGCTCTCGGTCGAAGGAGTGTTCGAGCGCCGAACACCTTCCTTCGCTCGGTCCTGGAAGCTGTTCAAGACTCTGACGCCACGAAAATATCAGGCGAAATCAACCGGCGTCAACGGTGGCGGGCGGCGGGCTACTCCTTCTTGCTGTAGTCGGCGTCCCGCAGGTCGAGCTCCTTCATCTTGTTTTGCAGGCTCTTGCGGCTGATCTTCAGCTTCTTGGCCGCGTGGGTCACGTTGCCGCCGGTCTCCTCGAGGGCGGCGACGATCATCTGACGCTCGACCCGCTCGGTCTCGGCGCGAACCACGTCCTTGAGGCTCGCGTCGCCGGCGGCGGGCAGGGGGGTCGCGCGGGCCGGCGCCGAGCGCTCGCGCAGGGGGTCGGGCAGGTCCTCGAGGCCGATCGAGCTGCTCTCGCAGAACAGCAGCGTCCGCTCGAGGCAGTTCTCCAGCTCGCGGATGTTGCCCGGCCAGTCGTGGTTGATCAGCGCCGCCATCGCCTCGGACCTGACCTCGCAGATCTCGGTCCCGAGGCGGGAGCGGAACTTGGTGAGGATGTGGCTGACCAGGTCGGGGATGTCGTCGCGTCGGTCGCGCAGCGGCGGCACGTGGATCGGCACCACGTTGAGCCGGTAGTAGAGGTCCTCTCTGAAGTCGCCGGTCTCGATCGCCGCGGCGAGGTCGCGGTTGGTCGCCGCGACCACCCGCACGTCGACCTTCAAGGTCTTGATTCCCCCGACCCGCTCGAACTCGCTCTCCTGCAGGGCCCGCAACAGCTTGACCTGCATCTCGAGCGGGATCTCGCCGATCTCGTCGAGGAACAGGGTGCCTCCATCGGCGAGCTCGAAGCGGCCGGGCTTGGAGCTGACCGCGCCGGTGAAGGCGCCTTTCTCGTAGCCGAAGAGCTCGCTCTCCATCAGGGTGCCCGGGATCGCGGCGCAGTTGACCTTGATCAGCGGGCTCTTCGCGCGAGGGCTCTGCTGGTGCAGGGCCGCCACGATCAGCTCCTTGCCGGTGCCCGACTCGCCGGTGATCAGCACCGTCGAGGGCGTGTCGGCGACCTTCTCGACCACGTTGTAGACCGCCTGCATCGGCGCGGAGGTGCCGACGAGGCCGTAGCGTCCCTTGCCCTTCGCCGCGCCGACCAGCCGGACCTCGGTGCGGCGCCGCTCGTTGGTCCGCAGCGCCTTGTCGATCACCTGGCGCAGCTGGTCTCGGTCGAACGGCTTTTCG
>JAUVBO010000807.1 GCA_030591195.1 Pseudomonadota bacterium | reverse complement strand
GTAGGGGGCGCCGATCCGCTCGTAGGCGCCCTCTGCGCTCGGTCGGACGCACAGCGTCTCGCCCGGCAGGATGCGGCCGATCCGCGCGCTGGCGGCGCTGGCGCTCGCCCGCAGGTTGACCGTCGCTGGCACGCGCGCGGCCAGGCAGCTCGTCCCGTCGCCCTTGCCCGCCAGCAAGCCGTTGCCCGCGTGGTCGCCACCGCCTCCGCAGGCTGTGATCACCATCGCTGCGGCAAGCATCGGTGTCGCTGTGACGCGCAGGTTCCCCCTCATGGGTCTCCTCCATGTTCGGGCAAGGTCTTCGGGTTCGGTTGTGGCGTGTCTGCGCAGGATTCAAGCAGGATCCGGGCCGGATCGGATCGCCACGATCGGAGAGTCTTTTTCCCGGTCAGGGCCTCGATTCACTCGGTTTTCGAAGGCTCCGGCAGCACCCGGATCGCCTGCTGGAGCTTCCGCTGCCCACGGCCGTGAGCAGCGCGGGTGGCTATCGCACTAGCACGGACTGGCGTTGCTTCTTTGGAGCGACCCCGCGCATGGGCCTCTGGCTCCTATGGCCGTCACTTGCGCAAGCCAACGGAATCAGTCCGCTATTTGTCGGAAGGCAGGCAACCGCTGTCTGTGGAGGCGGGGTCGAGGAGGAGGAGGAGGAGCGCCGACGGCCCTGAGGAGCCCTAGGTCTCTTCTTCTCCTTCTTCTTCTTCTTCGGGGAGCGGCTGGGGACCAGGAACGATCCCGGCGATGTCCGGGTCTTCTCCGTCGTCTCGGTCTTCGCGATTGGGGCGATCGGCTTTGCGGCGCGCGCGGCGATCGAACTTCTCCGCCTTTTTTTCCTTCTTGGCGTTCTCACGCTGTCGCTTGCCGAATGTTGCTCTTGGACGAGGGCTCATGGGACATGTTTCTTAGCACATCGCTCGGCTTTGCGGAACCGAGCTAGTGGCTATCTTCGGGCGCTGCAAAAAACGTCAAAAAAGACCGGCACGACACGCAACGCTGACGCCCGGCTGCCGATAAGCCCCTCGAACAATCCAAGGAGGGAAAGAGCCGATGAGCATCCGAAGAAAGAAGATCAGCCGCCACGACCGCCGCCTGATCGACAAGGCCGCCGAGCCGGTACCCGCGGGCTCGGGCATCACCCAGCTCGGCGACGGCAAGTACAGCTACGTCAAGATCAGCGTCAACGACGGCTCCACACGCATCTTCTCGTTCAAGAGCCAGGGCGCTTGCCATGCGGCGATGGCCGAGGGGGTGGCGGCCGACGAGGCGCGCGCGCTGGCCCGCCTGGATCCGGATCGCCCGCAGGCCTAGGTCGGCATCGCCCGCGTTGCCTCAGAACGAACCGCTCAGCGAGAGCCCGCCACCGGCGTCGAGTGGCACCGCCGACACCACGGGCGCCCCTCGTCGATGCCCGAGCCACCAATGCAGGGTCGTGGCTGCGCCCGCGGCGGCGGCGAGCGCGAACGAGGTCACCGAGGCCCCGGCCAGGGCTTCACCGGAGGACTTGAGCGCCGCTCTTCGGTCAGGTGCAGTGGCCGGGTCGTTGTACGCGGAGCTCCGATCAGATGCCATCTGGCCGGTGGCCAGGGCGCTGATCAGCAGCGCGGAGGTGAGCCCGACACCGGACCAGAGCAGGATCGTCGACCGGCGGCTCGCGTCGCTCGGTGGCGGGGTCGACGGGGAGGGCGTGGGCCTCGCCGTTGGCGCTGGACGAGGATCGCGCGGGCGCGCCGACGCCGTGGCGACGGCCGGCGGTCTCGCGGGCGCCGAGGCGGTGGCGGCTGGCCGGCTGGTCGGCGCGCTGGTGGGTGGCGGCGCGACGCGGGCGCGTCTGGCGAGCTGCTGCTCGACGTGAGCGATCACCCGCTCCACGCTCGATCGACTCGGCCTGGCCGATCCGCTGGACAGGTAGCGGCGATAGAACTCGAGGGCCCGTTGATAACGCCCGACGAAGCGGTGGCACTGGCCGATGTTGTAGAGAAAGCCGGGTAGCGGCGTCAGCGCGTGGGCCGCCTGGTACAGGGCGAGCGCCTCGTCGAAGGCTCCCTTGGCGAACGAGGACTCGGCCCGGGCGTAGAGCGCTCGGGATCGGGTATCGGCGCTCGGGGTGCCTCCGGGCGCCAGCCCGCTAGCGAGCGTCACGGTGACGATGGCGACGACGGACAGCAGACCCTTGAGCTTGGCGATCATCGGTTCACTTGCCAAAGGGGTTGACCGTGGCAGCCTTGCCCGTCACCGGGTCCGGCCGCACCGGCGGTGGGTTGTCCGGCCGCGCTCGTCGCCGGCGCAGCTGTCGGCTGCGACGGCGGGCCCGCGCCCTGGCCCTGGTCAAGGCCCGCGAGGCGGTTCGCCTCGGTCTGTGGTGGCGCGCCCTTGGCAGGGCGGTCCTCGGGGCCGGGGCGTCGGGTCGGGCCAGATCCGACGCCTGTCCCGCGTCGGCGGGGGCGCTGGCTGTCTCGACGGCAGCGACGGCAGCGGCGCCCGCTTCAACGACCGCATCGGCGTCCGGTGGCGCTGTGATCCCGGTCCGGTTGGCGATCGGCGCGCCCTGGTGCGGGACGTGGGCGGCGGCAGGGGCATCCTCCACGGCCGACCCGGGATCAGTCAGCAACGGCACGCCGAGCAGCAGCGCCGCCGCCGTCGCCAGCAGGCCGGCGGCGATCGCCACCACCGGCGGCTTGCGCGGTCGACGGATGACCTGGGTATGGGAGGCTTCGGGCGCGGCGATCGTGGCGGGCAGCGCGGCGACGACGATCGGCTCTGTCGTTTGCTGCGAGGGCTCCGGGTCGGCTCGAAAATCGGCGAGACGGAGGTGCTCATCTGCGCCCTGCTGGATCGCGCCGCCCCCCTGCTCGAGGCTGTCGCGGAGCGCACGGTCCACCGCGCGCATGTTCGGGTAGCGCCCGGCGGGGTCCTTGTCCAGGCACCGCATGACCACCTGCTCGAGGGCCGGCGGCACGTCTCGGAGCGAGGAGATTGGTGGCGGAGCCTGCTTCAGCTGCTGGGCCAGGATCGCCAGGTCCTGGGCGCCGGGGAAGCCTGGCGTGCCGGTCAGCATCTCGTAGAGCACCAGGCCCAGGCCATAGATGTCGGAGCGCTCGTCGAGTGACTTGCCGAGGATCCTCTCCGGCGCCATGTAGGCCGGCGTGC
>JAUVBO010000337.1 GCA_030591195.1 Pseudomonadota bacterium | reverse complement strand
CGGCGTCCAGGAGCCGTTGAGCATCCCCGCCTCGGCGGGCACCCACGGCCCGCCCAGCGGCTTGGTCCCGCGCAGCTTCACCACCGAGCCGATGCCGCTGTCCTCGTCGATCACCGCCATGCCCAGGCCGCCGCGCTCGGTGTCAAGCACCAGCTCGAACTGGGCCGGTCGGCTCTGGCCGAGCTGGTCGGTGAAGCTGCCGTCGAAGCGCAGGCTGCTGCCGTCGATGAACCCCTGGCCCTGGACCCGCAACACCTGACCGATGGAGACGTCGCTCTGCTCGAAGCCGGTGAGGTGTGTCGCTTCGAGGTTGAACTGGACCTGCAGCGGCGCGCTCCGCAGCACCGTGCCGTCAGGGTGCTGGTTAGCCAGGGTCAGGGCTCCCTCGAAGCGACCGGGCTTGATCCCAACCACCGCCGGCTCGAAGAGGAACGAGCCGCGCTGCCGCCCCCCCAGCTCGTCCGGCTCCACCGGCAGGGTCACCTGGACGTTGGGCCCCGAGGCGCAGCCGTCGGTCGCCCCCTTGAGCGCAAAGCAACCGCTGAGCTCGACCACGGCTTGGCCCTCGGAGTTGCCGGCGAGCAGGCTGGCGCCCTCCACGGGCACCGCCGAGTTGAGAAAGACCACCCCGCTGCCCACCTGACCGAGGATCGGCGTCAGGTGGCGGGAGAACTGGAGCGCCAGGGTCAGCGGCGGGCCGCTCACCTCGGACCACTCGTTGCGCGAGATGACCTGCGCCGTGCCGGAGAAGGTGCCTTCGCCGATGGTAGTGAACAGCTGGCTGCCGATCACGCACTTGGCCAAGCCCGGTTGCTCCTCGTCCAACTCGAGGGGCAACACCTGCTCGACTCTCGACCGCCCGACAACCATGCCCGAGAGCAACAGGAAGTGCTCCGCCGGACCGGCGAGGTTATCGCCCTGGACCAAGATCGTGGTGTTCGGCAGCACGCTGCTCGGCGCTACCGTCTTGAGCAGCACCGTGGCTGGCGGCGGCGCCGGGTCCATCCCCGACTGGCCGGCACAGCCAACAAGCCCCAGGAGCAGGGTCGCGGCGAGGCGTCTGACGGCGGAAACCTTCCCTGCACGGCGGCTGATGAAGATCGTGATCATGCCCTTTGAATCGATGCCCTTTGCACAGTGCACTTAGGATCATAGCAAACCACAGGCCTGCCGGCAGGGCCGGTGCCAAACCGGGGCCCTGGCGCGGCCTCGCGCAGCGGATCAGTGGTAGGCGTGATTGATCACCTTAACCTGTCGTTCGTACTGAGCTTTGGTCCAGTGGCCCATCTTGTATTCGACCCGCAGCTTGACCAGCTTGGCGTCGCGCTTGGCGAGCAGCTGGCGCTTGCGGCGGTCGTGGGTGAATCGGCTGATCTGCCCGTCGGCGAGCATCTTCTTCAGCTGGCGCATGCTGAGGACCTCCCACGCCATCGTCGCCTTCTGCAGGCGAGCTACGACCTTGCCGGTCTGCCCCTTGCGGACGTGCAGCACCCGGTCGCCGTAGCCCGAGCGGTAGACGTTGATCGTCCGGCGATAGGCGGTGGACACCGACAGCGGTGCCCGACCGAGCCGTTGCTGGCCATCATAGACGTTGGCCCCGGGTGGCACCGACTCAACCCGGATGAAGGTCCGAGGGCCGGCGGTCACGGCGGGCCGTGGCGGGCTCTTGTGGCCCCTCGGACGCTGCTTGGCTCGCGCCCGGCCGCGGGTCCCTCGGTGCCGCCGGGGTCGCGACGTCTTGGCGGCCGTGACCGCCGCGATCCTGCGGGGGCGCTCGCGACTCGCCGACCGCGTCGCGTCATCGCTCGCCAGCCCGCTGTCGGCCGGAGCGGTGACGCCACCTCGCGCGCCTGGCGTTGGTCCATCGGACCGGACGAGCAACAGCGTCACCACCACCCCGAGGACGATCCCCCCGATCACGCCCCCGGCCAGCAGCAGGTTCCGCGTCGAAGCCCACCAGAGGGTTGGCACCGACGCCCGCCCCCCAGGGGGAACCTCGGCCGGTCGAATCTCGGCGGTGCTCTCCGGCTGCTCGAGCGCCTCGGGCTCGTCGTCGCGCACCGCCGGCAACCCACCGGTCTGGCGAGCGAGCGCGTCGCGCAGCTCGTAGGCCAGGTGCATCATCGTCTTCGGACGCCCGTCAGGCGACTTGTTCAGCGCCCGGAGGATCACCCGCTCGATCGCCCCCGGGATGTCGGGACGCAGCTGGCGGGGGGGGACGGGGGTCTTGGTCAGCTGGGCCACGAGCACGTGCTTGGCCGACGGGCCCTCGAACGGGCAGTGGCCGACGAGTAGCTCGTAGAGGATCGTGCCGAGGGCGTAGATGTCGGCCCGCTGGTCCACCGGATCGCCGCTGGCCTGCTCCGGCGCCATGTAGGCCGGCGTGCCGATGATCATCCCGGCGCGAGTGATCCGCGCGTCCTGGTACTCGCTCAGCTGGGCGATGCCGAAGTCGAGCAGCTTGACGAACTCCTCCTGGCCCTCCGGCCCCTCGGCGACCAGGACGTTCTCCGGCTTGAGATCCCGGTGGACGATCCCCTGCCGGTGGGCAGCGTAGAGCCCCTCGGCGATCTGCACGCCGATGCTGAAGCCTCGCTCGAGCGACAGGGGCGCTTCCTCCTCGATCAACACCCGCAGCGCCCGCCCCTCGATGTGCTCCATCACCAGGAACGAGTCGCCCCTGTCGGTCACGCCGAAGTCGATCACCTGAACGATGTGCTCGTTGTCGATGGTGGAGGCCGCCTTGGCCTCGCGGAAGAACCGCTTGACCAGCGACTGGTCGCGAACGTGCTCGCGGTGAAGCAGCTTGATCGCCACCACGCGACTGCCGAGCACCGTGTGCTCGGCCTTGTACACCGCGCCCATGCCTCCCTCGCCGATGCGATCGACGACGCGGTAGCGGTCGACGATGCCGTCGCTCGCCTCGAGTTGCTGCCCATCCCGCTGACAATGACTCAGCCCTCGGTAGAACGAGCCACACCAGGGGCAGACCTTGATCTCGGAGTCCATCCTCACCGAGCATACCAAAGGCCGATAAGACTCGCTAACCACGGACGTTTTCAGCCGCCGCGATCTACGGGGCGTGCCAAGCGGTCTCGCATGCGGCATGCTCTCGGTCGACGAGCCGGCGCCGCGACGTGGCTGGGAGCAAACAATGGCTGACGCCCGAGGTGGCGATTCGAACGACGACCGGGGCTATGTCGACACGCTGATCCGAAGGATCGTCGACCGCTACCCCCTCCGCCAGGCTGCCAGCGAAGCAGAGCTCTCGGCCCAGCGGCTGCTCGAGCAGGAGCTCCAAGCCGCCGGGCTCGAGACCGAGCTCCGGCCGTTCCGCTACAGCACCAACCTCTACGCGGTGCTCACCCTGCATGGCGCGGTGGGCCTGGCCGGAACCGCATTGCTGCTGCTGATCAACCCGGCCGCGGCGCTGGCGTTGCACCTGCTGACGGCGCTATCGCTGACCCTCGACCTCACCCGGCGGGCCCACCTCTTCAGGCGGCTGCTGCCCTACGGCGAGTCTCACAACCTGATCGGCGTGATGCCCGCCGCGAGCGACGGTGCGCCGCGGATTCGCGTGGTGGT
The DNA here is from genome assembly GCA_030591195.1 of Pseudomonadota bacterium. The sequence continues at coordinate 1,602 of JAUVBO010000337.1, read as the reverse complement.
GCTCGGGCACATCGACGCGGCGTTCACCGGGCTGCTGTTCAACCCAACGGCGATCCGCGTGACGACCAACCACCCGCTGCCCGGACCGCTGCGCCTGCTGCACAAGACGATGCGCCTGCCCCTCGGCGCGCTGGTCCTGCTGGCGCTGATCGACCTGCTCGGGTGGCTGTTGCCCCAGGTGACGGCGAGCCCCGCCACGGCCTGGGTCGCGTGCGGCCTGTCGCTGCCGGTGGCGCTGATGTTCCTGCTCAACGGCGAGATCGTGCTGCGCCACCAGCAAGTGCCCGGCGCCAATGACAACCTCACCGCCTGCGCCGCGCTGCCGGTGCTCGCCCGACGGCTCGCCGCGGAAAAGCCGGCCGATGTCGAGCTGGTCTTCGTCAGCACCGGCGCCGAGGAGGCGGGCACCGGTGGCGCCTTCGCCCTCGCTAGGTCAGCTGTCTGGGACCGCGAGCGGACCGTGATCTTCGCCCTCGACAGCCTGACCAACGGTACCCTGCGGCTGTTCGAGGAAGGCGAGCTCTGCCGAATCCCGCCCCCCACCTGGCTGGCCGAGACGGTGGCCGCAGTGGCGAGCAGCGAGCCGCGCTTCCACGGCATGGGCGAGCCGTTCGACATCCCGGCTGGGGCCAGCGACGCGCTGCCCTTCCTGCACCACGGCTACGAGGCGCTGTCGATCGGCTGCGTCGACCCGACCATCGGCGCGCCCCGCGAGTACCACCGGCCGACCGATACGCCGGACAACCTCGATCTCGATCAGCTGATGCGCTCGATCGACTTCACCGAGGCCGTGCTCCGCCGCCTGATCGCCCCTCCCGCTTCCTCGAGCTAGCTCAGGGGATCTCGGGGGTGCTGCCCTGGATCGCGTGCCAGACGCGCTCGGCGGTGGCCGGCGTGACCGTCAGCGGCTTGCCGATCGCATCGGCGATGGCGGCGAGGACCGCCGGCGGCGTACCGATCAGCGCCGGCTCGCCGACGCCGCGCGCGCCGTAGGGCCCCTCGGGGTCCTCGCGCTCGACGATCACGGCCTTGATCTCGGGGACGTCGACGATGGTCGGGATGATGTAGTCGGTGAAGTCGGGGTTGAGGATCCGCCCCTCCTTGCGCACCACCTCCTCCATCAGCGCCATGCCGATGCCCTGCACCACTCCACCCTCGATCTGCCCCTCGACCTGCTGCGGGTTAATCGCCTTGCCGACATCGTGGGCCGCCACCATCCGCTCGACCTTGACCTCGCCGGTCTCGATGTCGACCAGGACCTGGGCCGCGTGGCTGGCGAACATGTAGGTCAAGAAGGCCCGCGGCGACTGGCCATCGGCCCTCGGGATGGCCGTCCGCGGCTGGTAGACGCTGGTCGAGTCGAGCGAGTAGCCCCGCGAGCGCCCGAGCCGCACCGCCTGGGCCAGCGGCATGCAGACATTCGCCGCGTCCTTGCCGACCACGGCGTGATTGCGCAGCTCGAGGTCGCCCCAGTGTAGCTCGGTGTAGGCCGCGGCGATGTCGAGCAGCTGCTCGGCCACCTCGGCGGCCGCCAATCGCACGGCGTTGCCGGTGAACACCGTCTGCCGGGTGGCCGACGACGACCCCGCATCGGGCGCCCGG
>JAUVBO010000721.1 GCA_030591195.1 Pseudomonadota bacterium | reverse complement strand
GTCTTGCGGCTGATGCGGAAGTGACGGCACAAGGCGGCCATGCTCTTGGCCCCCTCCTCGCAAGCCACGACGAACCTCACTCGCTCCTTCACTGAGCAGGTCTCTCTCCACGACATGGAGACGTGCTACCGAGGTCGCCGGTTCGATCCGAGCCATGTAACCGGGGCCGGCGGTCTAAAACGCTACCGACCTATCCGGTTCAGACCCAGGGTGATCGAGTTCTGGCGCTTGGATCCTCCGGCGGTCGCGACGCACTCACCCCAAGGAGCCAAGGACATGGGGGGGGCTTGGCCGCCGACGTGGCATCTGCGAGCCACTACGCGGCAGGTGACCCATCACCCTCAACGAAGTGGCTCGCTGGCCGCGCATCTGCGAGCCACCTCGCGGCAGATGCCCCCCATGTCTGAGTAGTGAGGGAGGCGCGGCCCCTCTGGTCCACGGCCACCCTTTCGGCGCGGGCGTAAGGAGGCAGCAGCTCGCCCAAGGCGAGATGTCGCCGACGACCGCAGCGCGGCACGTGCCGCGCTTGCTTGCTCCGCTCGGCGAGCGGAGGGGCAAGGCCGGCCGAGACCCGGGCGGTGCTCAACTACGTGCTCTGCAACACCCGTCGTCACGCACCACGCCAGCGACGCTGCACGACCTGGCTCGACCCCTGCTCTTCGGCGATCTACCTCGACGGCTGGCGCGGGTTCACCCCCCAGACGCCATCGACCAGTGACCCCCCGGTGGTCCCGGCGCGCACCTGGCTGCTGCGCATCGGCTGGCGTCGCCACGGCCTCCTCGCCCCCGACGCCAGGCCCGGGCCGCCCCACTCGCGGTGACGCCCCGCACGATCCTGCGGCGAGGCGCACCTGGAACGACGAGCGGCGGGATGGAGCGGCGTCGTCAGTGATCGACTGGTTCTGTCACAAGCCCTTACCCGGCGCGCAGGATCAGCGCGCCGAGGGGGGGCAGGGTCAGCGACAGGGAGTGCTCGAGGCCGTGGCAGGCGAGCGGCTGGGCCCAGACCTCGCCGCCGTTGCCGACGTTGCTGCCGCCGTAGACCTCGGCGTCGGTGTTGATCAGCTCGCGGTAGCGGCCGCCGCGCGGGACGCCGATGCGGTAGTCGTGCCGCGGCACGGGCGTGAGGTTGAAGACGCAGACCAGCTGACCTGACGGGCCCGTGCGCAGAAACGAGAGCACCGACTGGCTGGTATCGTTGCAATCGATCCAGGTGAACCCGCGCGGCTCGACGTCCCAGGCCCACAGCGCGTCGTCCTCGCGGTAGAGCCGGCCGAGGTCCTTGAACAGCTGCTGGATCCCCTGGTGGGGCGGGAAGGCCGCCTGGTGCCAGTCGAGGCTGTGGTCGTTGTCCCACTCGCCCCACTGGCCGAACTCGCCGCCCATGAAGATCAGCTTCTTGCCCACCGAGGCGTACTGGTAGGCCAGCAGCGCCCGCAGGTTCGCCGCCTTCTGCCAGTCGTCGCCCGCCATCTTCGACAGCAGCGAGCCCTTCATGTGCACCACCTCGTCGTGAGACAGAGGCAGGATGTAGTTCTCCGTGTAGGCGTAGAGCATGTTGAAGGTCAGGTTCTTGTGGTGGTACTTGCGGTGCACCGGGTCCTTGGCGAAGAACCCGAGGGTGTCGTGCATCCAGCCCATGTTCCACTTGAACCCGAAGCCGAGGCCACCGAGGTACGTCGGCAGGGTCACGCCGGGCCAGGCGGTGGACTCCTCGGCGACGGTGAAGGCGCCCGGCGCCTCGCGGTAGACCAGCGTGTTGAGCTCCTGCAGGAAGGCGACCGCCTCGAGGTTCTCCCGTCCGCCGTACTTGTTCGGGATCCACTCGCCCTCATCGCGGCTGTAGTTGCGGTAGAGCAACGACGCCACGGCGTCGACCCGCAGGCCGTCGAAGTGAAACTGCTCGAGCCAGTAGAGCGCGTTGGAGAGGAGGAAGGCGCGGACCTCGTTGCGCCCGTAGTTGAAGATCAGCGTCCCCCAGTCCTTGTGCTCCCCCTCTCGCGGGTCCGCGTGCTCGTAGAGCGCCGTGCCGTCGAACCAGCGCAGCCCGTAGTCGTCCTTCGGGAAGTGAGCCGGGACCCAGTCGAGCAAGACGCCGATGTCGTTCTGGTGGCAGAGGTCGACCAGGTAGCGCAGGCCGTCGGGCTCGCCCCAGCGCGTCGTCGGCGCGAAGTACCCGGTGATCTGGTAGCCCCAGGACGGGTCGTAGGCATGCTCGGCCACGGGCAGCAGCTCGATGTGGGTGAAGCCGTGGGCGCTGGCGTGGGCCACCAGCCGGCCAGCGAGCTCGCGAGCGCTGAGCCAGCCGGTAGCGCGATCGGGGGCGCGCATCCACGAGCCGAGGTGAACCTCGTAGATCGCCATCGGCTGGCGGCGATGGTCGGTCTCTGCCCGACGCGCCATCCAGGCGTCGTCACTCCAGCGATAGTCCCCCAGCCCCCAGACCACCGAGGCGGTCTTCGGCCGCAGCTCCATCCGGAAGGCGTAGGGATCGGTCTTGACCCGCAGGCAGCCATCGCGGGCCTTGATCTCGTACTTGTACAGCGCGCCGCGGCCGAGGCCGGGGATGAACAGCTCCCAGATCCCGGCGTCGCCCATCTGCCGCATCGGCGAGCAGCGGCCGTCCCAGCCGTTGAAGCTGCCGATGACGCTGACCCGCAGGGCGTTCGGCGCCCAGACGGCGAAGGAGGTGCCGTCGACGCCGTCGATCTCGCGCGGGTGGGCACCGAGTCGATCGAAGAGGCGATAGTGGCGCCCCTCGCCGTGGAGGTGGAGATCGAGCTCACCGAGGGTCGGCATGAAGCGATAGGGATCGATCCGCTCCACCGGCCCGTGAGGGGTTTGCAGCCGCAGCCGGTAGCGAAGAGGGAAGCCGGCCCCCGGGAGGAACCGGGCGTAGAGCCCCCCCGAGACCCGGCTCATCGGCAGCTCGCCGCCGCCGTCTTCGAGCAGCAGCGTGGCCTTCGAGGCGCGGGGGTGGTAGGCGCGAACGACGATGCCCTCCTCGCCGTCGATCGTCGCCGCGTGGGCGCCGAGCAGGCGATGGGGATCGCGGCACTCGCCGGCCAGCAGTGCCTGGATCGCCTCGCGGTCGCCGTCGAGCAACGAGTGCTGTGGTAGTTCGCCAGTCAACGTTCACCTCCCCGACGGCCCCGCCGCCAACGTCCCCCTTCTATCAGGAGAGCGCGGCCTGTGTCAGCCACGATCGCGCGACGCCGTCGTGACCCTCAGCGTCCGCCCGGTCCGAGCAGGCTCCGTGGGTCGAGCGCGCCCGCGGCAGCCGAGGTGGCGGCCCGGCGGCACTGGGCCCGGTGGTAGACCCGGTCGCGGCGCCGCTCGTAGCGCGTCTTGCCGCGCCGCAGCCGGCAGAGGCCCATCCCCAGCCGGCGACCGCTGACC
>JAUVBO010000855.1 GCA_030591195.1 Pseudomonadota bacterium | reverse complement strand
GGCGACGATGGATGGTCCGAGGCGGCAACGAGGCTCGCGCCCGTTATTTCAGTCGTTTGGGCCTGGTTGGCGTCATCGTGGGCCTGCTTGCCGCTTGCCCTGGGTCTTTCAAGCCCTTCGACGTCGGGGTGGCGCCGCCCGCTGATGGATACCAGCCGCCGGTGATCAAGGACTCCGGGGGGCTACCGCTGGACACAGCTGCGCCACCGCCGCCGCCGGACCAGGGGGCGCCCCCGCCGGACACCGAACCCGCTAGTGGCACCATCGGCCAGCCCTGCCCCTGCGAGGGGGCGCTGCTCTGCGCCCAGGACAAGTGCCGCCAGATGTGCAACACCAGCGGTGGCTGCAACGCGAGCTCCGGCTGTCCCGCCGACGAGGCATGCGTGCCCACTTCTCAGGGCTCGGGCGTTTGCATCGAGGCTGCCGGGCCGGGGCAGCCGTGTAGCGAGACGGTCTTCTGCCCGAACAACCATGTCTGTGCTTCCTTCGACAATCGTCCCCATGTCTGCTTGCCGATCTGCGCCACGGAGAATGCCGCTTGCGGCAATGGCGGCAAGTGCACCCAGAGCGGTGTGGCGAGCTGCCTTTTCTGTACCGCGCCATAGCGGAGTATCCTCAACAAAACGAACGGTTGCGAAACCTCTGGCGCTGTGGCTAGACTGCGTGCCACGGTGAGCCGTAGCGGTCGCGGGTGACGGGGCGAGCAGGGCGACGGCGATCATCTTGTGCGCCGCTGGGACCACTGGTGCGGCGCGGCGATCAGGAAGGCAAACGATGGAGCGCAAGAGCATCCTCGAGATCCCCCGGGAGAGGCTTACCGAGGACGATGTGATCTACGACTGGAACGAGGTCGATCCCGCACGTCGCAAGCCCGAGGGGGTGCGCTTGTTTGACGAGACGCTGAGGGACGGGCTTCAGTCGCCCTCGGTCGTCGATCCGCCGGTGGAGGACAAGATCCGCCTGGTCCATTTGATGGACGAGCTCGGTATCGAGCACGTCGACATCGGCCTGCCGGGTGCCGGACCGCGGGCGCGCGAGGACGTCAAGGCGCTGGCGATCGAGATCCGCGACGCCAAGCTCGCGATCAAGCCGGCCTGCGCGGCCCGCACGATGGCCGCCGACATTCAGCCCGTGATCGACGTCTCCCAGGAGGTCGGGATTCCGATCGAGGTGATGGCCTTCATTGGGTCGAGCACGATCCGGCTCTACGCCGAGGAGTGGGACCTCGATCGGCTGTTGAAGCTCTCGGCCGACGCCATCGATCTCGCCAGGCGCCACGATCTTCCTTGCTGCTACGTCACCGAGGACACGACGCGCTCTCACCCTGAGGTGTTGCGGCCGCTGTTTCTCAACGCCCTGGATCACGGTGCAGGCGGCCTTTGCCTCTGCGATACCGTCGGTCACGTCACGCCCGACGGCGTGCGCTCGCTGATGCGCTGGACTCAGGCGCTGTGCGAGGAGGTCGGCGCCGAGGTGACCCTTGACTGGCACTCGCACAACGATCGCGGGCTGGGGCTCGAAAATGCCATGTGGGCCGCGGAGTTCGGTGCCCATCGGATCCACGGTTGTGCCCTGGGTCTGGGCGAGCGGGTGGGCAACACCGCCATCGATCAGGTCCTGCTCAACATGAAGCTGCTCGGCTGGATCGACAACGATCTTTCGAAGCTGGTACACTTCGTCAAGACGACTGCGGCCGTGACCCACGTGCCGATCCCGTGTAACTATCCGCTCGTGGGCGCCGATGCGTTCCGGACGGGTACGGGAGTCCACGCGGCGGCGGTGATCAAGGCCCATAAGCGTGGCGAGGCATGGCTGGCCGACCGCATCTACTCCGGCGTGCCGGCTAGCCTGTTCGGTCGGGAGCAGGAGATCGAGGTTGGCCACATGAGCGGCGAATCGAACGTCGTCTTCTGGCTGATCAAGCGGGGGCTCGAGCCGACGGAGCCACTGGTCAAGGCAATCTTCGACGAAGCAAAGCGCAGCAACCGACTTCTCAGCGACGATGAAATCTGGCAGGTAATCAATGAGCACAGACAGCAATAAGAACCAGTTCAACGGGGTGAAGATCTTTTCCGCCACGATGGCGCAGGATCGCGATCGTCTCGGCGACCGGATCACCGAGTGGCTGCGGAGCAACCCCCAGGCCGAGGTCGTCGACACGATCGTGACCCAGTCTTCGGATGAGGCTTTCCATTGTCTGGCGATCACGCTCTTCTACCGCGAGCCACAGGATTGATCGCAGATTCTTGAGCTCGGGGAGCTGACCGCTCGTGCTCAGCGATGCACGCTCGAGTCAGCGATGCACGCTCGAGTCAGCGATCCAGCTCGAGATCGGCCCGCAGCTGGCGGAAGCGCGGGTCGAGCACGAAGGCGAGCAGATCCTCGCGGGTCGACGGCTGCTCCACCAGCTGAACCGCCCGCCCCGGGTTACCGCACAGCAGTAGCCCCACCCGCCCGGCAGTGCAGCGCACCGCGCGGACCCACTTTGACAGGTTGAGCGTGCCGCCGCTTAAGCGCTCGAAGTGTGCGGTCAATCGATCGCGGTCGACCCGCTCCTCGAGGCAGCGGCGAAAGCGTGCGAGCGAGCCGTCCGGGTCGGGAGGTGTGGCGTCTGGGCGGCAGAGCGAGAAGGCGGCGACTACGCCGGTCTTCAGCGTTCGCGCGCGGCGCCCGAAGGCGTGGCGGCGGCCCTCTCCGATGCACGACAGCGCGCGGGCCGCGGCGAAGGCGATCGTCTCCTCGTCGTCGGATTCGAGCAGGCCCTGGCCCACCAGCAGGCGCTTTTCGGTGGACGGCATCGGCGACATGGTCGGGATCGTCGACGCGAGGTAGATGTCCGGCAGGCCGGTGCCGAGCTGGTCTGCGACGTAGTTGACGACCTCTCGGAACGGCTCGGGCAGGCCGATCTCGGCGAGCAGCTCGAGGTCGCTGCTGCCGAGGTCCTCGAGAGCGATCGGGTAGAGCTCGCCCATCACCGGCGCCAGCTCGGCGACGATCGCCTCGACCACCTCGTCGTCGGCGTC
>JAUVBO010000461.1 GCA_030591195.1 Pseudomonadota bacterium | reverse complement strand
GTCGGCTGCGCTGGCGGGGTCGACACCGAGATCTTCCTGCCCGTCGAGCGCGCGACCGCGGCGGGCGATGGCCTCGACGCCCACGTCCTCCGGGTCTACGGCCTACACGGCGGTCACTCGGGCCTCGACGTCAACGCCGGCCGGGGTAACGCGCTCCAGCTGCTGGCCCGGCTGCTCGACCGGATCCGGGTCGCAGTGGACCCGCTCGAGCTGGTGGCGCTCGCTGCCGGCGACAAGCACAACGCGATCCCACGCGAGGCAGTGGCCACCGTGATGCTGTCAGCCGAGGGGGCGACCACGGCCGGCGGCGAGCTCGATCGGTTCCGCGAGGAGCTGGCGGCGATCTACGGCCAGACCGACCCCGAGGTGGAGATCGAGCTGGTGGCGGTGGAGCGGACCACGCCCGCCGCGACGAAGGCGCCCCTGGCGCCGCTGACGCCCGCGGCCCGCGACCGCCTGATCGACCTGCTGCTCGCACTGCCCCACGGCGTGCTGGCGATGAGCCAGGCGGTCGAGGGGCTGGTCGAGACCTCGACCAACCTCGCGGTGGCGCGCCTCGATGCCGACCAGGTGCTGATCCGACAAAGCAGCCGCAGCTCGGTGGCCCCGTCGCTCGAGGGGGTCAAGGCCCAGCTCGACGCCGTCGCCCGCCTCGCCGGCGGTCGGGCCGAGGCCCACGGCCAGTATCCCGGCTGGCAGCCGAACCTCGACTCGCCGCTGCTGAGCACGGCCCGCGCGGTGCACGAGCGCGTGTTCGGTGCCCAGCCCGAGATCAAGGCGATCCACGCCGGCCTCGAGTGCGGGATCATCGGTGAGCGCAACGACGGGATCGACATGCTCTCGTTCGGGCCGCAGATCGAGTCGCCCCACTCGCCGTCGGAGCGGATCAAGATTGCTTCGGTGGGCCCGTTCTACGACCTACTCAAGCACCTGACCACGGCGCTCGCCTCCTGATCGCTCCCCCTCCTCGCTCCGTGCATGAGCGAGGTAGGCCGCCACGGCAAACCCTGGCGAGCGCCGCGGTCGCGGCGTAACATGCGTGCCGCAACAACCGGAGGCCCCGATGCCGCTGCAGGTCTACAACACGCTCTCGCGAAGCAAACAGCCGTTCGAGCCGATCGCCCCGCCGAGGGTCGGGATGTATGTCTGCGGCCCGACGGTCTACGGGCACTCGCACCTCGGCCACGCCAAGAGCTACGTCGGCTTCGACGTGATCGTCCGCTACCTGCGGCACCTCGGCCTCGACGTCACCTACGTCCAGAACATCACCGACGTCGGCCACCTCACCGAGCAGGACGTCGGCATGGCCGACGAGGGTGAGGACAAGCTGATCGCCGAGGCCAAGCGCCGCGGCCTCCACCCCATGGCCCTGGCCGAGATCTTCACCCACAGCTACTTCGAGGACATGGACGCGCTCAACGTGCGGCGTCCCGACATCGCGCCGCGCGCCACCGGGCACATCCCCGAGCAGGTGGCGCTGGTGCAGCAGCTGCTCGACCGCGGCCACGCCTACGAGGTCGACGGCAACGTCTACTTCGACACCTCGACCTTCGCCAACTACGGCCAGCTATCGGGGCGCAAGCTGGAGGACGCACTGGAGGGCGTGCGCGTGGCGGTCCGCGACGACAAGCGCAACGCCACCGACTTCGCGCTCTGGAAGCGGGCAGAGGCGGGGCACATCATGCGCTGGCCGAGCCCGTGGGGAGAGGGTTACCCGGGCTGGCACCTCGAGTGCTCGGCGATGAGCACCAAGTACCTCGGCGTGACCCTCGACATCCACGGCGGCGGCCTCGAGAACCAGTTTCCCCACCACGAGTGCGAGATCGCCCAGAGCGAGGCCGCCTCGGGCCAGCCCTTCGTCCGCTACTGGCTGCACAACAACATGGTCACCGTCAATGGCCAGAAGATGGGCAAGAGCCTGAACAACTTCGTCTGGCTCAAGGAGATCTTCGCCGGCCGGATCGAGGACCCGGGCCGGGCGGCGCAGGTGGCGCTCAGCCGCCCCTACCCGCCCGAGGTGGTCCGCTTCCTGCTGCTGCAGAGCCACTACCGCACGCCGTCGGACTTTTCCGATGAAGCGCTGGCGGCGGCGATGAGGGGCTACCAGCGGATGAGCGAGTGCCTGACGGCGCTGCGCGAGGACGCTCACTGCGCCACGGGGGCCGCGGGCGACGTCGATCCGACGATCGCCGCGGCGGTTGACGCGGCTCGGTCCGCGTTCACCGCCGCGATGGACGATGACTTCAACACGGCGGGGGGGCTCTCGGCGCTGTTCGAGCTGGTGCGGGCCGCCAATACCGCGCGCAGCGCCAAGGGCGGCGACTGCACGGCCGCCTCGCTCGCGGCGATCGATGCCGTGTTCACCGAGCTGGGCGAGGGGGTGCTCGGCCTCGACTTCGCCGCCGCTGGCGGCGGTGGCAACGACGACGAGCTGATCGACGGCGTGGTGCAGGTGCTGATCGCCCTGCGCGCCGACGCGCGCAAGAACAAGGACTTCGCCACCTCCGACCGGATCCGCGACGAGCTGACCGCCAAGGGCATCGCCCTCAAGGACGGCCCCGAGGGCACAACCTGGTCCCGCTCGCGCTGAGCCACACTCAGAGCAAGCGATCGAGAGGAAGCATGGGCTACGCACTGGGCATCGGAATTCCCGCGCTGATCGTCGGGGTCTTCGCGGTCTTGATCTGGCTCGTTGTTCGCGCCGGCAGCAAGAAGAAGAAGCGCAACATCGCGCTGATGAGCTACGCGACGAGCAGGGGATACCAGTACGTCGGTGACGATCTCGACGGACAGGTCGAGGGCACCCGGGACGGCTGGCAGTTCTCGATCGCGTTCTCCATCGTCCAGTGCTCTGCCGACCCGTCGGCGGGCGTTGGCTCCGCCGTGCCCCGGATGCAGCGCCTGGAGACCGTGCTCCGCATGGCCTTGCCCCAGGTGACCCTTCGCGCGCTCATTGGCAAGCCGTTCTTTCGCAACGCGATCCACGATCCCCTGCGCGGCGCTCAGCCCGTGGAGCTGGGCGACGCGGCATTCCAGAGCGCGTTCCGGGTGCTAGCACCGCCGGGCGAGCGCCTCGAGTGGCTCGACGCCGGCGCCCGCGCGACGCTGGTGCGACTAGACGCGCGCGAGCTGCGCCTCGACGGCGGCGAGCTGTCGCTCAACCTCGATAAGATGATCGCCAGCCCGAAGAGGCTCGACCTGGCCCTCGAGCTGATGGTGGGCGCCGCCTCGCAGCTGAAAGCGGGCTGACGCGACCGATCTTGGCCTGCCCCGGCCTAGTGATTCACGGCAGGGTCCCGGGCAAGGCATCCGCCGGGCAGCAGCTCAGGTCCGCCAACGGCGCCTGGCGGACAGCACCAGGCCCAGCAGCAACAACAGGTAGAGCGGCGCCGCGCGATCCGTCGCCGGGGACGTCGTGATCGAGCAGCCGCCCTGCATGCTGACGATCTTGGCGGACAACGCTTGGGGTCCGGCCGCGCAGTCGGTGTCCGCCGTCGCGTCGCAGCCCGCCGGACAGCAGCCATCACCGTTGACGCACCGGGTGATCGGCGAGGCGCTACACGTCCTGCTGCAGTTGGTGACGCTGCCGACCAGAACGTCGATCGTGCAGGCGTTGCCGTCGTCGCACGCCGTCGGACAGCTCGAGGGCGGATCGCAGGTCTCGCCCGGATCCACCACGCCGTCGCCACAGCTCTGGGAGCAGTCGCCGTCCTGCACGCCGCACCCTGCGGGGCAGCAGCCGTCGCCGTCGATGCACTGGGTGATCGACGCGTGGCTGCACGAGACGCTACAGTTGGCCGCGCTGCCGGTCAGCACGTCCCGGGTGCAGGCGATGCCATCGTCACACGACTCGGGGCAGGTCGCCGGCAGGTCACAGGTCTCGCCCGGCTCGATCACGCCGTTGCCGCAGCTCGCCGAGCAGTCGATGTCGTTGGTGCTGTCGCAGCCCGGCGCACAGCAGCCATCGCCACCGAAGCACTGGGTCACCGGCGCGTTGCTGCACGAGGCACTGCAGTTGGCCGCGCTGCCCGTCAGCGAATCGGTCGTGCAGGCGATACCATCGTCGCACGACGCCGGACACGACCCCGGCGGGTCGCAGGTCTCACCCGCCTCGACCACGGTGTTGCCGCAGCTCGCCGAGCAGTCGCTGTCGGTGGTGGCGTTGCAGCCGGGCGGGCAGCAACTGTCTCCATCGACACAGAGCAAGATCGACGTGTGGCTGCAGGAAGCGCTGCAGTTGGCCGCGCTGCCGGTCAGGGTGTCGGCGGTGCAGGCGATGCCATCGTCGCACGACGCTGGACACGACCCGGGCGGATCGCAAGTCTCACCTGCCTCGACCACGCTGTTGCCGCAGCTCGCCGAGCAGTCGCTGTCGGCGTTGTTGTCGCACCCCGACGGGCAGCAGCCGTCGCCGTGGGTGCACGCCGT
>JAUVBO010000640.1 GCA_030591195.1 Pseudomonadota bacterium | reverse complement strand
GGCCTCGAGCGCGCGTCCGCGACGGCTGTCTCGCAGCGTGCGCCGGATGACGCCCTTGTGGCGGGTGCGACCGAAGACCAGCGCCCGGTACTCCTTGCGGACCGCGCCGGCTGCGAAGGCGTGGCCGAGCTCGGCGCGCAGACGTGAGTCGGCAGCGCAGAGCACCAGGCCCGAGGTGCCGCGGTCGAGGCGGTTGATCGGCGCGAGGCCAGCGGGCGCGTCCAGGTGCTCTCGCGCCCAGGCGAGCAGGTCACTGTCGTCGCGCTCGCCCGTCGGGTGAACCGACAGCCCCGAGGGCTTGTCGAGGACGTAGAGGCCCGCCTCGGTCCGGGTGACCAGGCGCGGCGTGTCAGGCATCGGCGTCCTCCGGGGCTGTCGGACTTCGGCGGCGAAGCACCGGCCAGCGCTCGATCACCTCGTGGCCGTCGACGACCGACAGCTCGTCGAAGCAGGCCACGGTGAGGCAGGCGTGGTTGGGCAGGATCCGCACCCGGGCGCCAACGGGCAGCCGGCCGGTGAGGTCGGCGCCGGGGCCCGGGAGGATCACGCCGTGCTCCTGGGTCAGCCGTGCCAGCCGCAGGGAGTCATCGATGGCGGGCGCCGCCGGGTCGGGGCAGACACCACCCCACGGACTGTCCCGGCCGCCCGGGCCAGCGTCCTTCGACAGGGCCAGCGCTCCGGCGTCGACCACGGCCCGATCGCTGCCGGGTGGGTGCGAGACGACGGTGGCGAGCACCGAGACGGCGATCTCCTCGACGGTGCACGAGCCGAGGGCCACCTGGGTCAGGTCGAACAGGGAGTAGTTGCCCGGGCGGGCCTCGGTTACGCCCTCGAGGTGGTCGACGGTGGTGAAGGTCGGCGTGGAACCGACGCTGATCCGTGGCACGTCGATCCCCTGGTCTCGCAGGCGGGCCGCCAGGCCGACCACCGCGTCGCGCTCCTCGGCGGCGATCCTGCTGCGGGCCTGGGGATCGCCGACGGTGCCGTAGGCGTGGCCGGCGTGGGTCAGCAGGCCATCGAAGGTCACCGACTCGGAGCTCGCCATGCGCCCCGCCAGCTCGACCGCGGCCGCCGAGTCGGGATCGAGGCCAGCGCGGTGCAAGCCGCAGTCGATCTTGAGCCAGACATGGGCCGGCTGGCAGCGGAAGTCGGCGGCGCGCTCGAGCGTCTCGAAGGTCGCGAGGTCGTCGACCAGCAACCGCAGGGTCACCTCGCGCGCCAGGTCGAGGGCCGGCGCGACGTGATCCGGGGCCAGGGGTATGGCCAGCGTGATGTCGTCGAAGCAGCCGAAGTCGGCGAAGGCCGCCGCCTCGGCGAGGGTCGAGGCGGTGATGCCGGCGGCGCCTCGCCGGAGCTGCAGCGCGCCGATCTCGGCGCACTTGTGGGTCTTGATGTGCGGGCGCAGCGCGACACCGAGGGCGACGGCCCGCTCGGCGGCGCGGTTGATGTTGCGCATCAACAGATCAGCCTCGACCAGCAGGGAAGGCGTGGGAAGCTCCGATAGCCGCATCCGAGGATGGTACCGTGAAATCGACGCTGCCAAGGACCGGATCAGTCGTCGAACAGCTGGCGCTCGAGATCGCAGAGCAGGCAGCGGCCGGCCTCGGCAGCGGCGGCGTTGGCCTCGAGCCCGGCGCTGACCTCGGCGAAGTCGGAGGCGCGCCCGTCACCCGCGTCGGTCGGCGCCTGGCTGCGCTGGCGATCGGCGAAGGCCCGGTCACGCTTGACGCCGAGCCAGCCGGCACCGTCGGCGAGCCGCGCGGTCGACGGTGTCAGCTCGCCGTCGCCGCCGAGGTGACGGTCGATCGCTGCGGCGATCCGCCGCCCGCTGGCGATGGCCTCGATCAGCGCCCCCGGCCCGGTGGCGATCTCGCCGCCGGCGAAGAGCCCGTCGACGGTGGTCGCGCCGGTCTCACGGTCGGCGACCACCAGCTCCCCGGCGACATCGAGGGCCGAGACGCCGTCGGCGAAGGCCAGGTCAGCGCTCTGGCCCACGGCGAAGATCACCCGGTCGGCCTCGAGGGTCTGCAGCTCGTCGGCAAACGTCGGCGCGAAGCGGCCCTGGTGGTCGAAGACCGCCGCACAGCGCTGCAGCTCGATGCCGCGGACCTTGCCCTGCCCATCGTCGAGCACCTGCTTCGGGCCCCAGCCGCAGAGCAGGCCCACGCCCTCCTCGAGAGCCAGGGCCACGTCCTCGCTATGAGCGGGCATCTGCTCGGGCCGCTCGAGGCAGGCTGCCGTGACCTCGGCGGCGCCGAGCCGTAAGGCCGTCGACGCCACGTCCATCGCCACGTCGCCGCCACCGATGACCACCACCCGCTGTCCGGTCAGGTCGGGCCCGTGGCCCTCGGCCACCTCGGCGAGCAGCTCCACCGCCCAGTTCGCGCCCTGCAGCCCGTCGCCGTCGACGGCGATGCGCTTGCTGCGCTGCAGCCCGGTCGCCAGGAACAGCGCGTCGTTGTCGCCGGCTGACGGCAGCAGCTCGGCGAGCGCGACGTCGGTGCCGATGGCCACGCCGGTGCGCAGCTCGATCCCGCCGATGTCGAGGATCTGGCCGACTTCGCGATCGAGCACGTCCTCGGGGAGGCGGTAGCGCGGGATGCCGTAGCGCATCATCCCGCCCGGCTTGCCGCGCGCCTCGAGCACCGTGATCCGGTGGCCCCTGCGGCGCAGCAGGTAGGCGGCGGTCAGTCCGGCGGGGCCTGCCCCGACCACCGTCACCTGGCGGCCGGTCTCGGCCGCGACCGAGACGGCCAGCTCGCTCTCGTCCCCGGCGCTGTCGGCGGCGAAGCGCTTCAGCTGGCAGATCGCCACCGGCTGGTTGACCTTGCCCCGCAGGCAGCTGCTCTCGCACGGTCGGGGGCAGACCCGGCCGAGCACGCCGGCAAACGGGACCCGCTCGTTGATCAGCGCCAGCGCCTGCTGCGGCTCGCCAGCAGCGATTCGCCGCAGGTAGCCGGGGATGTCGATGCCGGCGGGGCACGCCTCGACACAGGGAGGGTAGACACCGGGCGGCCGGGCCGCGGGCGCCCCCGGCGACGTCGGCCGCAGGGCCCGGACGATGTCGAGGATCGGGATCCCGTTGTCACAGGCTGCCTCGCAGCGACCGCAGGTCAGACAGCGCCAGGCCATTCCGGTGGCGGCGATCTCGTCGATCAGCCCGAGCTCGACGTGCCGTAGCAGCCGTCGGATATTGAACGCCACGGGGCCCGCAGCGAGGGTCTCGGTCAGCGGGCAGGCCGAGCTGCACTTGCCGCACTGCTCGCAGGCCGCGAACCGATCGACCTCCTCGAAGATCCGTTGCCAGTCGACGGTGGTTCGTGGCCGCTGGTGACCGCAAGGCTGATCCATCGCTTGTCTCTCTGTCACCGGGTACCGGATCAGCGGCCCGGGAGGCCGAGCTTGTCGACCATCTCGCGCATCGCGCCCGCAAACTTCGGCCCATCAGCGGCCGAGCACCAGATGTTCCATAGCCGGTCGGCGTCGTAGCCCTTCTTGGCCAGCTTGCGCTGGGCCCGCTTCATCCGCTTCTCGCAGGCGTAGTTGCCGGTGATGTAGTGGCAGGTCGGAAACTCGCAGCCGGCCACCAGCACGCCGCCCGCACCCAGCTCGAAGGCGCGCTCGACCAGCCTGATCGGCACCCGCGCCGAGCACATCACCCGGATCAGCCGTCC
>JAUVBO010000346.1 GCA_030591195.1 Pseudomonadota bacterium | reverse complement strand
GTGGTGGGGTTGCAGGCGGGCACGCACTGCTTCGCGCCGCCGCCATCGTCGCTGCTGCACGCCGTCCAGCCCAGTGTCAACATCGCCACCAGACAACCGAGTCTCGGCTTTGCCATCTCAGGTCCTCTCATCCGCAGGATCGTGGTGCAGCAAGCGGCGCGCTGCAGGGCCTCACGCCGGTCCTGGCTGCCATCGAGGCTCATGGTAGGGAAGGCCGATCGGGGAGTAAAGCCGTGTCGCTCGACCGAGCGGGCAGGGCACGGGCCCCATGGCATCGAGAGCATGCCCCGGTGTCGCGTCGCGCCGATTGCTGACCAGGGATGTGGGGAAAGGAACCCGGTGGCTTTTCTATCGCGTGCCAGCGCGGTAGCGTTGGGCAGCTCGAAGCCAACCGGGCCATAGGGAGGCAAGGCTGATGCTGGACGGAAACGAAGAGAAGCTCGAGGCGATCGTCGACGACGAGGCGCTGCGCACGCCGCTGCTCCAGATCCTCTGGGCGCTGATGCCTGCCGGGGCCCGCGGCATCGTCGCGTCGGAGCCGCTGATCCCCAAGCTCGCGATGCGGGCCAAGGCCATCGCCGAGGAGCACCCGGAGTTCATCCGGGGCGATCAGGGGCAGGTCGTCGGGGTCTTCCCGGAGCGGGAGGTCTACTACGGACCGTCCGCCGGCCTGGCCGAGCTGCGCACGCTCGTCGCTCGCTTCTGGACCCTCGCCTACGGGCTGGACGGCAGGCCGGGCATCCCCGCCGGGGGTCTCACCGCCGACCACGTGGCGATCGTCTCGGGAGCGACCGAGGGGCTGGCGATCGTGTTGCGGCTGGTGTCGTTCGACCAAGTCATCGGCCTGACCCGCCTGCACTGGGGCAACTACCGCGGCATCATCGGCAACGCCGGGGGCCGGTCGGTGGTCGTGGATCTGTTTGACGATCAGCACCGCCTGGCGCTGGAGCGGGCCGAGGAGACGATCCGGCGGCACCGGGTCCGCGCCCTGCTGCTCAATTTTCCCACCAACCCCTCGGGAGATGTGCTGCTCGACGACGAGTGGTCGGCGCTGGCCGAGATGGCGCGCAGGCAGGACATCCTGCTGATCGCCGACGAGGTCTACAACTGGATCCGCTACGACGATCGCCCGCAGTCACTGTTGGCCGTGGCCCCCGAGCGATCGATCGTCGTCAGCTCGGCGTCGAAGGAGTACCTGATCCCGGGCGCGCGTACCGGTTATGTGATCAGCGCCAACGCAGCCCTTGGCGGCAAGTGGATGCCGAAGCTGATCCGCGCCACCTCGTCCTCGCCCAACGTCCTCGGCCAGCAGCAGCTGCTCGGCATGATCGCGTCGGACGTGGCCGATCTCGAGCGTGGCGATCCGCCGGGCATCCTCGGGGAGATCAAGGCCGAGCTGCGGAGGCGCCGTGACCGGATGACAGCCGTGGCCCGGTCCGCGGGCTTCACCGTCGAGGGCCGCCAGGCCGAGGTGCCGGTCGGCGGCATCAGCCTGCTCGCCCGCCTCCCTGAGGATCTGGCGGTGGACGACGAGGCCTTCGTCGATCGTGCGATGGAGATGAAGCGCTTCAGCGCCATCCCGGGGACACCCTTTGGCGCGCCGGGGTGCGTCCGCTTCGGCTACGCGGGCATGACCGTGGAGCAGATCGACCGGATGGAGGTGAGCCTGCGCGAGGTGGCCGACGCCCTGCGCCGGTGATGCCCCTCCGGTCGTCTCGGCGCCCGCCCACCGGGCTGAGATCCTCCGATGGTGAAGATTCAAATGACACGTCGATTGACCAAGTGGTTGCCTTTCATCTGCGGTGCGCTGGCGGCGACGGATCTGTCTGGCTGCGCGGGTAGCGACAGCGCCGGCGGACCCTGCGACCCCGCCGTCCCCGGCTCGTGCGGGACATCGGCGGTTTGCTCGAGCGGCACCTGCGTGTCCTGTCCGGGGGGCCGGTACAACTGCGACCTCAGCGCCGCCAACGCCTGCGAGTCGAGCGTTTCCTGCGCAGCCACGATGCCGTGCGAGGTCAACCTGGCGAGCTCCTGCAGCAGCAACACGCGCTACTGCGCTGGCGGGATGTGTCAGAGCTGCGCCGACCGAACATTCAACTGCAACGGCATCAACGCCGACGGCTGCGAGTCTCCCCAGGCTTGCACGGCCCCGGGAAACTGCGTCGAAGCGCAGCTCAACTCGTGCGGCGGCCCGGGGCTCTACTGCCAGGCCGGCAGCTGCCAGCCCTGTCCGGCAGACACGCTCAACTGCAACGGCGTCAACGCTGACAGGTGCGAGTCGAGCGACTGCAGCGTCCCGGCGAGCTGCGCGGTCGACCAGCCCGGCTCTTGCCACTCCGAGGATCGCTTCTGCAGCGACGGCAGCTGCCAGAGCTGCCAGGCCGGCACGAAGAACTGCAACGGCGTCAACGCCGACAGCTGCGAGGGGGGCGCGAGCTGCTGCCTGGTCGGCGTGGCGGGATCGTGCGGCGGCGAGACGAGGTACTGCGCCAACGGCACCTGCTTCGACTGCAACGGGACATCGATGAACTGCAACGGACACAACACCGACCAGTGCGAGTGCCCCGGCTCCTGCAGCACCTGCAACGACCCGCCCCCCGGCTGCGACTACTTCGCCGATCCCTCGTGCAACGGAGACAGCAGCCAGACCTGCTCTATCGCCCAGAACAAGTGCGTCGACTGCCCGAAGGGTTTCTTCAACTGCGACCAGACCAGGGACTGCGAATGCCAGGGCATCGGTTGCGACGGCAAGGCCTGCAAGACCTACGGGCCGACGGCCTGCGGGAGCAAGACCTGTGACGGAGCAACCGAGTTTTGTCTCAAGTTCGAGGATGACATCGGAGACCTGACCTACCACTGCCTGCCGGTGGTGTTCGGCTGCGAGACGGACCGGACCTGCGACTGCCTCGAGGACGCCGTGGCGCTGTGTACCAGCGCGCTGGTGTGCAACGACGTGGCAACGAACACGATCCACTGTGACATCAGCGGCGGCTGAAGCGGAGCGGCGACGGGCTCAGAGGTTAGGCTCTCTGCGTTGCCGGGGGAGGGTTGACGCGCAGCAGCGGTGTCGCCGGCGCGATCCTGGCTAGGCGATCGTGGCTAGTAGGAGAACGTCTCGCTCGAGCCGTTCGAGTAGGTGCAGTACCAGACCCACCCCCTCCAGATGCTGTAGTACACGCTGCAGGACAGCTGCAGGCAGGGGTCGGTCTTGTATTGCGGAGGATGCATGATGCACGTCGAGTAGTTGCAGGTGGGGCT
Organism: Pseudomonadota bacterium; assembly: GCA_030591195.1. Next base: position 1,865 of record JAUVBO010000346.1, on the reverse strand, counting down.
GTAGGTGCAGGAGGGGCGCAGGGCCCCCTTCGTGAAGGCGCAGCACTTGTAGCACGAGGCGCTGAGCCTCACCTTGGTGGTGACGGGCGGGCAGTCGTACATCGTCACCTTGAGCGCTTCCTCGTTCGTCTCCACCGTAAGATCGTCGCCTTCCATCTCCCCACAACCGACACAGAGAGCCACGACGAGCAGCCCGCAAAGCCCGAACCCCGAAACACGCTGCCGATTGATGCTTTGATTCGCCATTTTATCCCCCTCGTTGGTCTGTGTCCTGCGTCGTATCTGTTGCTTTGCACCTCGCGGGCCAAGTCGAGTCCGCGAGCTAAGCATGTGAAACCATTGATCGGCCGGCAAGCCAGGCAAGAGCTGTTCGGCGGGCGAATCTGACCCAGCGTTCGGTAGGCTTGGCTGGAAATACGCGAGATCGTTCTGTCTGGGTGAGCTTCGCCCGATCGGGCGAGATCTGTTTGGGGGCGGAGTTCGTCCAACAACCTCTGCCCGCTTCGGAGGCGTCAGACGATTCTATTCAGCTCTGTGCTTGCGGACCTTGTACTTCAGGGTCTCGAGCGGGATGCGTAGCTGGCGGGCGGCGGCCGACTTGTTGTCGTCGCAGCGACCGAGAGCCTCGCCGATCAGTGCGTCCTCGAAGCGCGTGAGGCGCGCGCGATACCCGGGCTGATCGCTGTCTGCGGCGTCTAGTCGCTCGAAGTCGGCGAGGACCCGCCGGGCCGTGTCGGGGCAGTGCTGCTCGGGGCCGAGGCTCCAGCTGCGGACCTTCTCTTTGAGAGTTCGCAGTGGAATGCGCAGGCTGCGGGCCGCGGCAGCCTTGTTCCAGTCGCTGGCCGCGAGGGCCACGCCGATCAGCGCCGCCTCGACCGCCTGGATCCGCTCGCGAAAAGACGGCGCAGCCTCGTCGCACTCGGACTCCACGGTCCGGTCCGGATCCAGGCCAGCCGCTCGTGGCCCCACAGCGCCGGGCGCTGGCGAAGCGCCGACCAGATCAACGCTGACCGTCGGCCGCCGCGCTACCGCCGTCCGTGGCCTGGGACCGCCGAGGTCGACCGCGCGAAGCACGCGGGCGGAGAGGTGCTCGACGCCGATCTCTTCCTCGCCGTGGGTGAGGACCACCGCACGCTCGACCTCGTTGCGTAGCTCGCGCACGTTGCCTGGCCAGTGATAGCGCCCGAGCGCTGCCAGGGCCCCGTCGCTGAAGTCGTGGACCGAGCAGTCCTCGGTGTCGCGCCTCGCTCGCTCGAGGAAGGCGCGGGCCAGCGGCTCGATGTCGTCGATCCGGTCGCGCAGGGGCGGGATGTCGATCGTCACCGCGTTGAGGCGAAACAGCAGGTCGCGGCGGAAGGTTCCCTCGGCGCAGCATGCCTCGAGATCGCGGTTGGTCGCAGCCAGCACGCGGACGTCGACCTTCACTGGCCGCGTCGAGCCCACACGGGTGAAGGTGTAGGTCTCGAGCACACGAAGCAGCGCGACCTGGGCTGGCGCCGGCAGCTCGCCGATCTCGTCGAGGAAGACCGTGCCTCCGTCGGCCTCCTCGAACAGGCCCCTGGTCTGGGCCACGGCGCCGGTGAAGGCGCCCTTCTGGTGGCCGAAGAGGGTGCTCTCGATCAGCGTGTCGGTGATCGCGCCACAGTTGAAGCAGACCATCGGCCGGTCTCGTCGCGGGCTGGCGTCGTGAACCATTCGCGCGATGACCTCCTTGCCCACCCCCGTCTCGCCCCACAGCAGCACCGGGATCTTCGATCGCGCGACCTTCTGGGCCGTGGCGATCACGGGCGCCATCACGGAGCCAAAGACCAGCTCGCCGGTCCCACCCGCGGACGGCTCGTCAACCGTGTGGCCGCGCGGCCTGC
>JAUVBO010000333.1 GCA_030591195.1 Pseudomonadota bacterium | reverse complement strand
GCGCACAGCCCCGAGTTCCGAAATGTTCGGCCCCTGCGCGACGGTTAGCGTGGCGCACAAGATGTGGCCGGCGAATTGGCCAGACCTCGACGGATGTGGGTGTTAATGCCCCGCGGCTGGAGAAGGGGAATCGCCTCACGTCGGTGAGTTGCGGTAGACCTGGGTACGCTGAAAGTCCGCACGCGCGAGCCAAACCGAGCCCAGCGTGTGATCCGCTTCGAGATGCCTGAGGACACGCTTGCAGACGATCACCCGGCTCGATTGCTGTGGCGGGAGATCCTCACGATGGTCGAGCCGCGAGTTCCGATAACCAGGGAAAGAGCTTGACGGCCAATCGTTCGCCAGCGAAATTTCGAGCAATTCGGACGAACTGAGTCCCCACGCCGAGGAGAGTGAAATGAGCAAGACTGACGAGAACCTCGCGGCTGCCTTCGCCGGCGAGTCACAAGCGCGCAACATGTACACCTACTTCGCCGCCGTGGCCCGCAAGGAGGGCTACCACTACGTCGCCAAGATCTTCGAGGAGACGGCGGACAACGAGAAACGCCACGCCAAGGATCACTTCCTGCAGCTCGGCAAGCTCGGCGACACCGGGGCCAACCTCAAGGCCGCGATGGAGGGCGAGCATTACGAGACGACGTCGATGTACCCCGACTTCGCCAAGGTCGCCAAGGAAGAGGGCAACACCAAGGCCGCGATCCTCTTCGAGATGATCGCCAAGGTCGAGGCCGAGCACCGCGACCGCTACCAGAAGCTGCTCGAGATGGTCAACAACGGCACGGTCTACCAGCGCGACCAGCCGATCGAGTGGAAGTGCAGCGTCTGCGGCTACCGCCACACCGGCACCGAGCCGCCCAGCAAATGCCCCTGCTGTCAGCATGCCCGCGAGTACTTCGAGCCGGCCGACATGAGCTTCAAGTAGGCGGCACGCACCGAGCGCGCCGCCGACAGCTGCTTCCGAGGGAAAGGTCTCCCCTTTCCCTCCGGTTCCGCGCCACGCTTCAGGGTCGCTAAGGCCCTGGAGGCAACTCTTGGGCTTGACACCGCCCGCCCATCCTTCGTAGACGGCCCACAACAGCAATCTTTCCCCTGGAGAGGATCTGATGCGCTCGATACGCCTCCGGTTGTTGCTCGGCCCGCTGGTGCTCGCCGCTAGCTGCGGCACCACCCAGCCTGCTCCCCAGCCGACCGCCGCACCCGTGGCTGTCGAGCCCGCGCCCACGCCAGCGCCGGTGGCCCGACCGAGTCTCGACGCCCTCAGCCGCCAGGACTTCAACCGCCTGGCCACCGAGCAGGCGCTGCCGCTGCTCTGGGTTGCCGACGCTGACGCCGACAAGAAGATCGCCCCCGGCGAGACGGCGGTGCTCTGGGGGATCGACAGCTCTCGCCCCACCGACTGGATCGCTCAGGGCCGCGACGCCTTCACCGAGCGCTTCTTCGACGCCTACCGGCGCCTGCTGACCATCCGCGACCAGGGCTACAACGAGGCCGCGCTACCCAAGGCAGAGGCTGCCCGCAGGGCGCTGGTGCGCCAGGAGCTGGCCCAGGGCAAGCCGACGCTGGTGCTGACCGAGCTGGCGGCGGCCTCACCCGAGGACCGGGCGATCGTCAAGCACGTGCTCGCCGCCGCGCGGCTGATCGAGGTGCTGCACGGGCGGCAGAAGGGCGTCCACGGGATGGCGGCCCAGATCCCCGCTGACGACCCGGCGAGCCGCGCGCTGTTCCACCGCAACCAGGGCCCCTGGTGCGTGGCGCCGAAGACCGAGACGGTCAAGGGCTGCGGCGCCCTGCCCTCGCTGCCGGCGAGGATCTCGGGGCTCTATCCGGCGGCGCTGCAGCGCGATCCACGCTTCTGCGACAAGCTCGCCAAGCGCCAGGACGGCGAGAAGCTGCTGCACCAGTTCGTCGTCGTCCGCGGCGAAGGAGACAAGCTGCACCCGGTGCCCTACACCGTCGCATACCGCGACGAGATGCAGCGGGTCAGCGCCGAGCTCAAGGCCGCGGCGGCGGCGATCAAGTCGCCCAACGAGAAGGCGTTCAAGGCCTACCTGCTGGCCGCAGCCCGGGCGTTCCTCGACAACAACTGGCTGCCGGCCGACGAGGCCTGGTCGAAGATGAGCGTGCGGAACTCGAAGTGGTACCTGCGCATCGGTCCCGACGAGGTCTACTACGAACCATGCAATCGCAAGGCCGGCTTCCACGTCAGCTTCGCCCGGATCAACCGTGACTCGATCAAGTGGCAGGCCAAGCTCGAGCCGGTCCAGGGTGAGATGGAGCGGGTGCTCGGCCGGCTCGCCGGCAGGCCCTACCGGGCGCGCAAGGTCAGCTTCCAGATGCCCGACTTCATCGACATGATCGTCAACGCCGGCGACTCGCGCAGCCCGCTCGGCGCGACCATCGGCCAGAGCCTGCCCAACTGGGGCCCGGTGGCCAATGAGGGGCGCGGCCGGACGGTGGCGATGACCAACCTCTACACCGACACCGACAGCAAGGCCCAGCTGCGCGAGCAGGCGAGCGCCCTGCTCTGCGCCTCGGCGATGAAGCGCTACACCGACGACACCGGCCCCCAGGTGATGAGCACCGTGCTGCACGAGGCGGCCCACAACCTCGGACCGGCCCATGAGTACAAGGTCCGGGGCAAGAAGGCGGCACAGATCTTCGGCGGGCCGCTGGCGAGCACCCTCGAGGAGCTCAAGGCCCAGACCGCCGCGCTGCTGTTCACCGACTGGCTCGCCCGCCGCAAGCTGATCGAGCGCTCGACCGCCGAGCTGGCCCACACCCGCGACATGGTCTGGGCCTTCGGCCACATCGCCCGCGGGATGTACACCGCCAGCGGCAAGCCGAAGCCCTACAGCCAGCTGGCCGCGATCCAGCTCGGGTACCTGCTCGAGCGGCGAGCCGTGGTCTGGGAGGCCAAGACCGTCGCGGCCAACGGAAAGGACCGCGGCTGCTTCGCGATCCACCTCGATCGTTTCGGCGCCGCGGTGAAGCAGCTGATGCGCAAGGTGGCGCGGATCAAGGCCCGCGGCGACAAGCGCGGGGCCGCAGCGCTCAAGGGCGCCTTCGTCGACGACAAGGGCCGACGGCGGCACCTGCGCCAGTTGATCCGCGAGCGCTGGCTGCGCCACCCGAAGGCGAGCTTCGTCTACGCGATTCGTGACTGACCCGCTGCTGATTGACCATCTGTTGCACACGGAGTGACAGCCCGATGCCCACGATCACCAAGGAGCAAGCGCTCGCCGTCTTCGAGATGATCGCCCCGCAGCTCGCACGCGATCCGCTGTTCAACGACGGAGCCGAGATCGAGACCATGCGCCGGCTGCTGGCCTACCTGCCCCCCACCGCCGACGCGCTGTTCGGCGTGACGCTCCGCGGCGGCCCGCCGGCCTACCGCTACGCCGGGCTGAGGCTCTACGCCGATCTGGTTCGCCTGCACCGGGCCCTCGAGGAACACGCGATCTACGACGGCAGCCTGACGGTGGAGGGCAACGAGAGCTTCTGCTACCGGGGCGATCTGAGGGTCGACGGCGACCTGGTGCTGGCCGCCGGCGCGACCTTCGTCGTCGCCGGCGAGCTCGAGGTCCGAGGCGCGGTGCTCGGCGCCGGGGCCGGCTACTCGTTGCTCGCCGTGGCCGGCACGATGAGCGCCCATGATGTGATGACCGCCGGCGACCTGATCGTCGGCCAGCGGCTCGCCGTCACCAACGTGGCCTACTTCCAGGGCGGCGCCGGCGGCACGACCCTGGCCCCCGCGGCCCGCGCCCGGGTGCTGGTCCAGGACGAGAGCCGCGCCGACCACCTGCTCAAGGCCCGGGCGGCCTCGCACTTCACCGCGACGCTCCACCGCCTGCCGGCGGATCGGCTGGCCGCCATCGCCACGACCCTCGGCATCGATCCCGCGACCGCGACCAGCATCGGCTCGGTGGAGCACTGCCTGCGGGGGCTGCTCCGCCGCGCCTAGGCAGCGTCAGCGCTCGGTTCGTGCGATACTGTGAGCGGATGTGTCGCCTCTACGGATTTCGCTCCTCGATCGTCAGCCGCGTTCACCAGTCGCTGGTCGAGGCCGAGAACGCCCTCGGCCGCCAGAGCGAGAAGCACCGCGACGGCTGGGGCGTCTCCTATTACGTCTCCAACGTGCCGCACCTGATCCGCAACGACCAGCAGGCACTGGCCGACACGCTCTTCCGCGAGATCACCGCGGTGGTCGCCACCCGGACCTTCCTGGCCCACATCCGCCAGGCCACCGTCGGCGATGTCGGCGTGCTCAACTGCCACCCGTTTCAGCATGGCCGCTGGACCTTCGTCCACAACGGCCAGATCGGTCGCTATGCCGCCGACCCGACGCTTCACGAGCGCGTCGCGGCGCTGGTCGACCCGCGGTTTGCCCGCTACATCCTCGGAGACACCGACAGCGAGGTGATCTTCCACATCTTCCTCTCGCGCCTCGCCCGCCTGGTGGAGGACATCCACAACGTCGGCGTCAACGCGGACCACGCGATCACCGCCCTACGCCACACCGTCCTCGACCTGCTGGCGCTCGACGGCCACCAGGACGAGGACAACCCCACCAAGCTGACGGTGCTGCTGACCAACGGCCACCTGATGCTGGGCTACCGCCGTGGCGTCGAGCTCTACTACTCGACCTACAAGCACCGTTGCCCCGATCGCGAGACCTGCCACGCCTACGAGCCCGCCCGTTGCGAGCATGAGGTGCGCGACGGGATCGTCAAGCACCTGGTGCTGGCCAGCGAGGTCATCGGCACCACCAACGTCTGGCAGCTGCTCGACGACAACGAGTGGGTCGCGGTCGGCCACGGGATGAACCTGCGCCGGGGTCCGCTCACCAGTACATGAGGCGACCCCTCCGGTCTGGATCAGCCCGGGCCCGATCCCGCGATCTGCCGCCCGCCAGCGCGCGCCGACTGCCCCGGGCCAGACCGAAGCCAGCGCCGGTGCGTTGGGTAGGATGTGAACCTCAATTCACACGAGAGTGAACGGCAAGCGGCAGCCACAGTTCAACCGTCTGTAAACACGTCGTCTTTCTTGGATCGCTCCTTGCCTTGGCATAGGATCGGGTCGGATGCTCAGGAGACGAGGATGACGCACAGCGAGCGCACAGCAGTCACCGGCCGGGAGTTGCTGCGCCGGCTCGGCTTCCTGGTCGCGCTGGTCGCGGTCTTCGGCCTGCTCTTCGCCGGCCTGTT
>JAUVBO010000471.1 GCA_030591195.1 Pseudomonadota bacterium | reverse complement strand
GTTTAATATCCTCCGGCCCATGAAGAAGACACGCTTGCAGGAGATGCTGGGCATCGAGCTGCCGCTGATCGGTGGCGCGATGATGGATCTGTCGAAGCCCGAGTTCGTCGCCGCGATCAGCGACGCTGGGGCCCTCGCCGTGCTCTGCTCGGCGATGTACCACGACTACGACGAGTTTCGCGCGACGCTGAAGACGGTCAAGGAGCGGACCGACAAGCCCTTCGCGGTGAACCTCAACCTGTTTCCGATGATGAAGAAGCTCGACAACAACCGCTACCTCGACATCCTCGTCGAGGAGGGGGTCAAGGTGGTCGAGACCTCGGGCTTCGCGCCGGACCCGCAGCTGATCGGTCGGATCAAGGACCTCGGTCTCCGCTGGCTGCACAAGTGCGTCGGGGTGCGCTACGCGCTCAAGGCCGAGAAGCTCGGCGCCGACGCGGTGACCGTGGTGGGCTACGAGAACGGCGGGGCCACCGGAAACCTCAACCTGACGACCCTGGTGCTGGTGCCGTCGACCGTCGACGCGCTGTCGATCCCCGTGGTCGGCGGCGGCGGCGTGGTCGACGGGCGGACCCTGCTCGCGGTGCTGGCCCTCGGCGCCGAGGGCGCGATCATCGGCAGCCGGCTGATGCTCACCGACGAGTGTCCGATGCACCGCGACGGCAAGCTGGCGCTGGCCGCGGCCGACTCGCTGTCCACCGACGTGATCATGCGCTCGGTCAACTTCGCCCACCGGGTGTGGATGAACGACCCGGCCCGCAAGGCAGCCGAGATCGAGGCTCAGGGCGGCGGCATCGCCGAGCTCTACCCGCACGTCTCTGGGGAGGGAGCCCGCAAGATGTACGAGACCGGTGACCTCAACGCCGGCACCATCTCGTGCACCCAGGCGATCGGCCTCTTCAACCAGATCAAGCCGGTCAAGGAGGTGCTGCTCGAGATGGTCGCCTCGGCCGATGCGCTGCGCCAGGGCCTCTGATCCGCGACAGGCTACCGGCTGACTGTCAACGTGCCGGTGAAGTCGCCGGGGGTCAGGACGTAGGTGCCGTTCATCGTCCAGCCGTCGGGTGACAGGGTCATGTTGGTGGTGATCCGGGTGACGCCCGGGTCGGTGGTGCTCGCGCTGACGACGTTGCCGCTGATCGTCCCGCTGATCGGCCCCTGGACGGTGTTGATCACCGGGACGTTGGTCATCGTGACGTTGCCGGTGAAGGCCGCCCCGTTCTGAAGCAGGGTGACGTTCATCGTGCCCTCGTGGACCGGGTTGGTGTTCCTCCAGGTACCGTTCCAACTGCCGGAAATGTCGATGCCAGCGTCACCGTCCGAGCCGCCGCAGGCCGCGGTCAGCCCAACAAGGATAAGCGTGGTTACAGCCAGTACTGTCCTACCGAATTTATTCATAGTTTCACTCCGAGATCTTCCTCTAGTCAGGGCGAAGCAAAGCAAATCACATGCCAGCGGTGCACGCCACTCAACCGACCGGAATCGTGCGTCACGCCGCTTGAGGACCCACCAAAATCCACAGCCAATGCGGGCTAGATCGGAGGCCACCTGATGTCTGGGGCCCCCCCTGGCGAAGGGTCACACCTTGCGGGCCGCGCGGTCCTTGACCAGCTCGGCGAGGATGCTGACGGCGATCTCCTCGGGGGTCTCGGCCTCGATCGGCAGGCCGATCGGACAGTGCACCCGGGCGAGCTGGTCGTCGTTGACCCCGCCCTCGCGGAGCTTCTGATACAGCGCGTCACGCTTGCGGCGGCTGCCGATCATCCCGATGTAGCCAGCGTCGGTGCCGAGGGCTTGCTCGAGCACCGCCCGGTCGTAGGAGTGGCCGCGGGTGACGATCACCACGTAGCTGTCGGCATCGGGCACGATGCCCGCGAAGGCCCGCTCGAAGCCCGGCAGCACCGCGACCCGATCGGCGCCCGGGAAGCGCTCGGCATTGGCGAAGTCGGCCCGGTCGTCGAAGACCTCGACCCTGAAGCCGAGCAGGCTCCCGATCTGGGCCACCGGCACCGAGCAGTGGCCAGCGCCAAAGAGATAGATCGTGCCCGCCACGTAGAGCGGCTCGGCGAGCACCCTCAGCTCGCCCTGCTCGATCAGGCTGGCGAACCGCGACCGCCTCAGCGGTCGCAGCACCGCCGGCTCGAGGGGGCACGCGTCGCCGATGACCTCGTCGGCCCCGATGATCAGGTGGCGAGCGCGGACCTCGACCTGGTCGCCGTCGAGCCCAGCGAAGCCCGTCAGCAGCAGCCCCTTGCGGCCCGCGGCCAGCGCCCCGGACAGGGCCTCGAACAGCGGCCGATCCGCAGCGGAGAGCACCTCCACCAGCACCTCCAGCTTGCCGCCACAGATCAGGTCCGCGCCCTCACCGAGCTCGCCGCTGAGATCGAAGGCGCACAAGCGCCCACGCCGGCCCCCGCCAGCAGCGGCCAGCTCGCGAGCCGCGGTGATCGCCTCGCCCTCCAGCAGCCCGCCACCGATGGTGCCGGCGATCGAGCCGTCCGACCGGACGAGCATCTTCGCCCCGGCGGTCCGCGGCGCCGAGCCCTTGCGCGAGCAGACGGTCGCCACCGCCAAGCGGCCGCCGTCGCCCGAGGCCAGCGCGCTGCAAATTTCCTCGATCAATGCTTTCATGCCACCGAGCCTAGGCAATAGAGTGGATCGGGACAAGATGTACCGCTTGCTCCAGCACCTGACCGGGGGCCTGTTTCCCTCCACCGCCCACTTCGGGCTCACCTGCGGGCTGTTCGCCTTCGCAGAGGCGATCTACCTGCTGTTCGGCTTCGGCGTGGGGATGATCACCGTCGGCTCGCTGGCGATGGTGCTGCAGCTCCAGGATGTGGTGGTGCTGCTGCTGGTGGCCAACCTGCCGGCCGAGATCTGGGTAACGATCCACAGCCGCAGCGAGATCGACTGGCGCGGCGTGCTGGTCCTCTGCCTCTGCGTCGGCGTCGGAGTTCCCGCCGGAGGTGCCCTGCTGCAGCTCGGCGACCAGACGGTGGTGCTGACGATGCTGGGGGTGTTCCTCGTCGTCGCCGGAGGGGCGTTCTTGCTGCTCCGCGAGGGAGCAGTCGTCCGCTGGCCTCGCGGCGCCGCGCCGCTGGTCGGGCTGGCCGCTGGCGTGCTGTCCGGGCTGTTCGGCACCGGCGGCCCGCCGCTGATCCTCTACTTTCGCCTCGCCGGGCTCGACAAGGTGGCCTTTCGCGGCAACCTGATGGCGATCTTCCTCGTGATGACCTTGGTGCGGATCCCCTCCTACGCCTTGATCGGCCTGATCACCGTGCCACGCCTCTGGGCCGCGCTGCTGGTATTGCCGGCGGTGTTGCTCGGTGCGGTGGTCGGCGACCGGATCCACCTGCGCCTCACCGAGGCCACCTACCGCCGGCTGGTGGCGGTCGCGCTGGCCGCCATCGGCGCGCTGCTGCTCGTCCGCGCCGGCTGAGCCGTTGGCCGGGTGGACAGCGCCCGGCATCCCGGCTCTGGGTGCCCGTGGCTGAAGCCGCGACGCCCCTCGGGTAGAATACCCGGCGTGACGCCCCCGACGCCGAGCGAACCGCGACCGACCCGCTGCCCGAGCCCGGCGTGCCGCCAGGCCTTCACGGTCGCCGCCGCGCCGGGCGAGCCCGCCTGTTGCCCGGTCTGCGGCCAGCCGCTGACGGTCAAGCCGGCCACGGTCTGGCGGGTGCTGGAGCAGCGCGAAGCAGCCCAGGCGGCAAGCGACGACGATGCCCTCGCTCGGCTCGACGCGCCCCTCGGCCGGGGCGCCGGCAGCCCGCTGCTCCGCGAGCGCCTGTTCCACCGGTCCGACGACCCCCGCTGGGCGCTCGCCCGACACGATGTCTGCTACGAGGCGAGCCGCGACCGGGAGGCGCCGGCCGCGGCCCCCGCGCCCGGGCTGATCGCAGTGCTCGACGACCTGCGCAGCCAGTGGAACGTCGGCGCGATCTTTCGCACCGCCGAGGGCCTCGGCTGGGGAGGCCTGCGCCTCTGCGGCACCACCCCGCTCCCGACAACAGCTCGCGTGACGCGCGTCTCCCTCGGCGCCGAGCAGCACCTGAGCTGGACCTACCAGGCCGAGGTCCTCGCCGCCCTCGGCCAGCTCGCCGCCGAGGGCTACCTGCTGGTCGCCCTCGAGCAGACCGACGACGCGCTTTCGCTCGGCCACCTCGACCCGCCCGAGCGCCTGGCGCTGGTCGTCGGCAACGAGGTCGGCGGGATCTCGCGGGAGGCCCTCGGCGCCTGTCAGCAGCGCGTCCTGATCCCGATGGCGGGGCACAAGTCGTCGCTCAACGTCGCGGTGGCCTTCGGCATCGCCGCAGCCACCCTCCGGCGCCGGTGGATCGAGCGCCACCAGCGGCCAGCGCTACCGATGCTCCCGGAATAGC
>JAUVBO010000169.1 GCA_030591195.1 Pseudomonadota bacterium | reverse complement strand
CCGGTGGGGCTGCTCAACTGCGGTGGCGAGTGCGTTGACATCAACACCGACGGCGCCAACTGCGCCGGCTGTGGCGATGCCTGTCCGGCCGGTACGCTCTGCATCGATGGCGCCTGCCTCTTCACCACCACCTGCCCCCCCGGCACCACGGCTTGCGATGGGGGGTGCGTCGACACCGCCGCCGACGTCAACAACTGCGGCGGCTGTGGCACCGAGTGCGGGGTGGGCGAGGCCTGCACCAACGGCACCTGTGGCTGCACCGCGGGGCTGGTCAGCTGCGGCGGCGCCTGTGTCGACACCGACGACGAGGTGGCCAACTGCGGCAGCTGCGGCACCACCTGCAGCGCCGGCCAGCTCTGCAACAGCGGCGTCTGCGGCCCGACCTGCCCGGCGGGCACGACGATGTGCGGCGGCGCCTGTGTCGAGCTCCAGACCAGCGCGGGCAACTGCGGCGCCTGCGGGGTGGTCTGCAGCGGCGGCGATACCTGCACCGCCGGGGTCTGCGGCTCGCCCTGCACCGGGACCCAGCTCTCCTGCAACGGCAGCTGCGTCGACGCCACCACCAACAACAGCCACTGTGGTGCCTGCGGCTCGGTCTGCACCAAGCTGCAGCAGTGCACCGCCGGCGTCTGCGAGTGCACCGACCTGACCGCCTGCGGCAACCAGTGCGTCGACACCGACGACGATCCGAACAACTGCGGCGAGTGCGGCAACACCTGCAGCACCCAGTGCGTCGCCGGCGAGTGCCTCTGATCCAGCACTGACCGGCGATGCGCGATCGCGTCTCAGGGCTCGTCCGCGCCCTCCTTCCGCTGCTCGGCGTGTCGCTCTGGCTCGGCGGGTGTCCCAAGCGGGGCACGTCGCCGGCCGGCGCGGTGGACGGCCCCAGCCCGGGCGGCGGGGCGCTCGACGCCCGGGCCGACGCGGCGCTGGTGGCCCGCTTGTCCCGGGCCGAGCCGGTGGTCTCGGCCTTGCGCTACGGCGTGGTCAGCCCGAACCGCAAGGTCCGTCCCCGGGAGCGGCCGCAGCGGCTGCCCCACCGCGTGGCGCTCAAGGCCGGTCGCAACGAGCTCGAGGCCTTTCAGCTGGTGCTGACCAGTCAGGGCCGGGCCACCGCCGGGATCGCGGCGCTGCCCCTCGGTCCGCTGCGCGGCGCGGGTGGCGCGGAGGGCGCCAAGATCCCGGCCCGCAACCTGTCACTCTACCGGGTCGGCTACTACCGGGTTAAGGTCCCGTCGAACACCGAGGGCGCCCCCGGTCGCTGGCCCGACCCGCTGATCCCCGACGTCGACACCTACGTCGGCGAGCGTCGCAACGCCTTCCCGATCACCGTCCCCGCGGCGGAGTCGCGGGCGATCTGGGTCGACCTGCTGGTCCCGCGCGACGCCAAGCCCGGCGCCTACCAGGGCAGCCTGGCGCTGGTCGATGGCGAGCAGCGGCTGCTGGGCAAGGTCGAGATCGCGCTGACGGTCGGCCGCTTCACGCTGCCCTCCACCGCCAGCCTGCGCTCGGCCTTCGGCATGGACTACGCCGAGCCCTGTCAGGCCCACACCGGCACCGACTCCTGCGACCGCCAGTGGAACGCCGCGGCGGCCTACGCGCTGCGCGAGCGGTACCTGCGCGCGGCCCTCGATCACCGCTTCACCATCAGCAACGTCTTCTTCCAGCCGCCGCCGGCTCACGCCGAGGAGTTCTCGCGTCACGTGCTGCCGTTGATCAACGGCCGGGGTCGCACCCGGCTGCCCGGCGCCCGGGTGACGGCGGTCGAGATCGACGGCGGCGCCGACGCGGATCTCAAGGCCTGGGCCGCCTTTGCCCGGCTCCACGGCTTCGACAAGCTGCTGCTGCACTACCCAGTGGACGAGCCGGGGACCGACCGCCAGCAGTGGGCGACCCTCGCCCGGGAGGCGCGGCGCCAGCGGCGCGCGGCCCCGCTGGCCAAGACGATCATCACCGCCCCGATCGAGGAGGCTCGCCGGCGCCAGGTCAGCGAGCTGGTCGGGATCTTCGCCCCGGTGCTCAACGATCTCGAGGACCGCCCCTATGCCGGCGGTCCCCCCGGGCTGCTGCGTCCGCGCTACGACCGCTGGCTCGCCGCGCGGCCCGGGCGGCAACTGTGGGCCTACCAGTCCTGCATGTCCCACGGCTGTGGCTCGTGTGGCCAGCGCTCGCCCGGTGAGCGCGACACCGGTTGGCCGAGTCGGGTGATCGACGCCAGCGCGGTGCAGAACCGCGCCTTTCCGTGGCAGGCCTTCCTGCTCGACTTCAGCGGCGAGCTCTACTTTGCCGCCACCGAGCAGCTGCGCACCGCCTGGGACGACAACGGCCAGTGCAAGTTCTCCGGCTCGGGCGACGGCACGATCCTCTACCCCGGCATCCCGGCACGGATCGGCGGGCGGACCCACATTCCGGTGGAGTCGATCCGGATGAAGATGATCCGCGAGGGCATGGAGGACTACGAGTACCTGCTGCTCGCCGCCGCCCGGGACCGCCCGAGGACCGAGAAGATCGCCCGCGCCCTGTTCCCCAAGGCCTACGAGTGCGCCCAGCCGCCGGGCAAGCTCGAGGCCGCCCGGGACGCGCTGTTCGAGCTGATCAACCGTCGGTGACGGGCATCGAGCGGGTGGCGACCACGTGGTTGCCCGTCTCGCCGAGGACGTCCTCGAGCAGGACCTGACCGAGCTCGACCGGCGCCTCGACCCGCACGCCGTGGATCACCCGCGCGGCCTCGATCACCCGGTCCTTCGGCACCGGCAGCAGGGTCTTGACCGGCACGCGGCCCCAGAGCGCGCCGCTGATCGCCACGGTGGTCGACAGGGCCCGGCGCGGGTCGGTGAACTCCTGGCGGGCGTACTTGGCGCCCCGGTTGCATTCGTTGCCGGCGATCTCGAGGATCTCGTCGCCGCGGTGCTCGAGCTGCAGCGGACAGCTCACCGGGCAGCCGATGCAGACGAAGTTGGTCTGCTCGTCGGACTCAGGCATCAGCCACCTCTCGGGCGCGCCGGCGCGGGCGTTTCTCGGCCGGCAGGATGTCGATCCGCAGGGCGTCGCCCTGGAACTGGTCGAGCAGGTCGGGCCGGATCTTGAGCATGATCATCTCCGCGGGCACGACGAAGTTGAGCCGCTTCTCCATCAGGTTGCCGACCCGGATCTTGCACGGCTGCTGTGGCTCCTTGCAGCGCAGGTAGAGCGTGTGGCCCCGGTCGGCGCTGAGGGTGTGGGGGATGCAGTAGCGGACGTTGTCGCCCGGGACCAGGCGGATGTTGTCCTGGGGGCGGCGCACGCCCTGGGCCCACTCGCCGGCGTACTGGCCAGCGAGCAGCGCCTCGCGGGTGACGAAGTCGGCCAGATCGTGGACGTGCAGCACGTTGCCGCAGGCGAACATCCCCGGCATGCTGGTCTCCATCGTGCTCGAGACCCACGGGCCGCTGGTCAGCTCGTCGAGGTGGATCCCCAGGCTCGCCGAGAGCTCGTTCTCCGGGATCAGCCCGATCGCGAGCAGCAGGGTGTCGCAGACCTCGTCCCAGGCGCGGTCGAGCAACGGCTGGAGCGTCCGGCGGTCCACCGGCGCGACGGTGATCTTCTGCACCCGGTCGTGGCCGGTGATGTCGATCACCGTGGTCGACAGGTGCAGCGGGATGCCGAAGTCGTCGAGGCACTGGACGACGTTGCGGGTCAACCCGTTGGAGTAGGGCATCAGCTCGAAGACGCCGACCACCTCGCAGCCCTCGAGCACCAGCCGCCGGGCCATGATCAGCCCGATGTCACCCGATCCGAGGATCGCCACCCGCCGGCCGGGGAGGAAGCCCTTCATGTTGACGAACTTCTGCGCCAGCCCGGCGGTGAGCACCCCGGCGGGCCGGGCGCCGGGGATGCGGATCGCGCCGCGGGTGCGCTCGCGGCAGCCCATCGCCAGCACCACCGAGCGGGTCTCGATCTCCTTGAGCCCGTGGTGGGGGTTCATCGTCCGCACGATCTTGGTGCCGCTCGAGTCCACCGCCACGCCCGAGACGTAGCTGTCGGGCAAGACGTCGACGTCCTGGTCGATCACCCGGTTGAAGAAACGCTCGGCGTACTCGGGACCGGTGAGCTCCTCGCGGAAGTAGTGCAGCCCGAAGCCCGAGTGGATGCACTGCAGCAGGATGCCGCCCACCTCGGGCTCGCGGTCGAGGATCAGCACCCGCCCGGCACCCGAGTCGCGGGCGCCGAGGGCGGCGGCCATCCCGGCGGGGCCACCGCCGATGATCACCACGTCGTAGTTTCCTTCGGCTCGTCCGAGCATCGTCTCTCGTTCCTTCAGCGGCGCCCTGCGAACGCTCAGTCCTTCGGGGTCCCGCTCAGTGCCTCGGAGCTTGTCGGGTGCTGGTGGTTCTCCATCGGGGTGACGATCCACGAGTCGCCGCCGCGCTTGCTGACCGTGTGCCAGGGCGCGCCGGTGGCCTCGACGATCAGGTCCATGCAGCGCGAGGAGCAGAAGCCCCCCTGGCAGCGGCCCATGCCGGCGCGGGTGCGGAACTTGAGCCCGTCGAGGGTCCGCGCGCCACGCGCCACCGCATCACGGATCTCGGCCTCGGTGATCAGCTCGCAGCGGCAGACCACCCGGCCAAAGTGTCGGTCGCCGGCGATCAGCTGGCGGCGCTCGTCGAGGCTCGCCCCGGCGAAGCGTGGCGCCGGCGGCGTGTGGGGCCGGAAGTCGTCCTTTGGCTCGAGGGCCAGGCCCTCGGCGGCGAGGATCTCGCGGACCAGCTCGGCGATCGCCGGCGAGGCGGTGAGGCCGGGGGACTGGATGCCGGCGACGTTGATCAGCGCCCGGTTGGCCGGGCTCGGCCCGATGATGAAGTCGTTGGTGTCGCTCACCGCGCGCAGGCCGGCGAACTCGGTGATCGTGTCGCGGGGTGAGATCGCGGCACAGATCTGGCTGATGAAGTCGAAGACCTGCCGCGCGCCGGCGTCGGTGGTCGACAGGTCGTGGCGGTCCTCGGTGTCCTGGGCCGTGGGGCCGACCATGATCGTGCCGTCGAAGGTCGGGATAATCAGGATGCCCTTGCTCTTCGCCGTCGGCAGCGGGAAGACCAGCCGCCGGACCAGGCCCTGCAGCCGCTTGTCGAGCATGTACTCCTCCCCCTTGCGGGGGTGGATCGAGAAGCTGTCGTCGCCCACCATCCGGGCGATCCGGTCGGAGAAGATCCCGGCGGCGTTGATCGCGAAGCGGGTGGCCACCTCGTGGCCGGCCGCGTGCAGCACGAGGTGCTTGCAGCCGCGCTCGCTGCGGTCGCTGGCCTCTACGGCGTCGATGCGATCCACCGGGCTGTCGACCATCAGGTCGACGCCGTTCTGCACCGCGCTCTCGATCAGCGCGAAGGCGAACTCGTAGGGGTTGATCACCCCGGCTGATGGCGCGTGCAGGGCCGCCACCAGCGACTTGCTCAGGTTGGGCTCCTCGCGCCGCAGGCGCTGCTGATCCCACATCTCGAGCCCGGGCACGCCCTTGTCGCGCCCCTGTACGGCGAGCCGCTCGAGCGCGGGCAGCTCCCCCTCGCTGCGCGCCACCACCAGCTCGCCGATGCGGCGAAAGCCGAAGTGCAGCTCCTCGCGCAGGCGATCGAACATCGCGTTGCCCCGCACGTCGAGCTGGCCCTTGAGGGTCTCGGCCGAGCTGTGGTGGCCGGCGTGGATGATGCCGCTGTTGGTCTTGGTGGTGCCGAAGCCGACCTCGGCGTCCTTTTCGAGCAGGGCCACGCGGAGGCGGAATCGCGACAGCTCGCGGGCGATGGCGCATCCGACGACGCCACCGCCAATCACCGCAACATCGTACATTTTCTCTCCTCGGGGAGCTCTGCCCCCCTCGAGGGGGCCGGGCGATGTCCGCCTCTGCCCACCATCACGCCGACCCCATCATACCGAGATTGACGCAGCGCGCCAGAGCTTGAAACGCAGCCCGGTTGATCGCCGATGATCGTGACCTTACCGTCTGTGGGTCTTTCAAACTCGGGGCTGGGCGCAGCGGAAAGCGTCGCGCAGGGGCCGGAGATCTACGAACTCGGGGCTGGGCGCAGCGGAAGGCGAGGCGTAGAGGCCGGAGATCTTCAAACTCGGGGCTGGGCGCAGCGGAAGGCGAGGCGCAGGGGCCGGAGATTTCCAAACTCGGGGCTGGGCGCTGCGGAAGGCGAGGCGCAGAGGCCGGAGATTTTCAAACTCGGGGCGGGGCGCTGCGGAAGGCGAGGCGCAGGGGTGACCGAGGCCTTCGTCGAGAGCCGCAACTTGGCGGAGTCATGGCAGCAACCGGGTGCCGCCCCGCGCGCTCAATAGTTGGCTAGCCTCGCCCCTTGACGAAGGAGCCCGCGGGTGCGGTGGCGACGACCTGGCGCAACCCGAGCTGGAGCCGGATCGCCCGCACCAGGTGTGGGTCAGGCTGCTGGGCGCGAAGTCGGAAGAGCGTGTCGCGCGACACGCCGAGCAACCGTGCCATCGCCGCCACCGGAAGCCT
>JAUVBO010000258.1 GCA_030591195.1 Pseudomonadota bacterium | reverse complement strand
GCGCTATTCGATCGTTTTCAAACTGGCGATGTTGTTCTATGCGCTGGTGTTCGCCTCGCGGCTGCTGCCGGGATGCCCACCTGGGACGAGCTGCTGACAACCATGGCCAAGAAGCTTGGCCCCGACGCCGAGACGGTCGAGTCGCTGATCGACGCTGGCCACCTGCTGACGGCTGCCGGATACCTCAAGCGCAAGCTGGGCAATGACTCGCTCGGCGAGGTGCTGCGCGAGGCCTACGGCAAGAACGGCAAGCTGCCCAAGTCCCACAAGCTGCTCGGCGAGCTGCCATTCTTCGCGGCGTTTCACACCGGCTATGACGGTCTGATAGCGGCGGCCTTCCAGCACAAGGAGGGTGGCAAGCCGAAGGTCTACAGCCACAGCGACGGCGTCGTCTTGCGGCTGGCCGACGAGATGAAGCACTTCGTCGTCATGGCCCACGGATCGCCGGACGAGCCGAACAAGCTGGTGCTCAACCGGCTCGACTACAAGCGGCTGATCTCGCCGAACCAGGCCTACCGGGCATTCGTCGAGGATCTCTACCGCACGCGGACGATCCTGCTGGTCGGTTTTCACGCCAACGATCCCGACTTCTTGCTCCTGCTCGACCGCCTGGTGGCCAACTTTCGCGATGCCGTGGCGGATCACTACGCGATCATGCCCGACGTCGCCGGGCCCGAGGCGGAGGAGCTCTAGACCAACCATCGGGTGCGGGTGATCCCATACGCGGAGGGCGCCGATCCGGTGGCGGCGCTCACCGAAGTGCTCGAGAGCCTGCGCGAGAGCTGGAAGGCGAAGGGGCCGACGGCCGAGGAGGCGGGCGATCCGGTCCGGTGGCTCAAGGCGCAGCTGCTGCCCGTTCAGCGGCGGATCGACGTGGTCGCGGGCGAGGGCCTCAGCCTGCCCGAGGGGCGGCTGAATCGGATTCGCGAAACGGCGGCGATGGCGACGCTCTCCGAGCTCGACGCCGACACGCTCTGCCGCCTGGGCAACATTCGCCTCTATTGGGGCGAGCTCGAAGGAGCGGTCGCCTGCTACGAGGCGGCGCTCGAGGCCCAGGGCGAGATGGCGATCGCGCACCTCAACCTCCACCACGCCAAGGCCGAGGCGCGGGACTTTGACGCCGCCCTCGACCACCTCAAGCGGGCCGAGAAGCTCGATGATTCCCTGCGGGTGGTGCCCAAGCGCTACGACCTTCAGGCGGTGATCGGTCGCGGAACCACCGGCACCGTCTACCACGCCAAGGACACCGAGCAGAGCCGCGATGTCACCGTCAAGGTCCTACGGGTCAGCTATGTCCGCGAGCACCTCTCGCCCGAGCGCTGGCTCAAGGAGACCGCGGGGGTGACCAGGCTCGAGCACCCGAACATCGTCCGGGTCCACGAGGCGTTGATCGAGGGGGGACGCTGCATCCTCATCACCGAAAACCTCAACGGCCAGAGTCTCGAGCGGACCCTGGCCGACGGCGGCGTGATCCCGCCCGACCGCGCCGCTGAGATCCTCGGACAGATCTGCGACGCGCTGACCTACGCGCACGGGCAGCAGATCCTCCATCTGGACGTGATGCCGTCGAACATCTTCCTCTGCGACGATGGTCCGGTGGTGCTGATGGACTTCCGCTCCGGCCGCGCCCAGAAGGGGCGCCACGTGACGGTCAAGAAGGGCTCGGAGGGCTTCCAGGCCCCCGAGTTGCTCGCTGGCGCAGGCGCCGACGTGCGCGCTGACGTCTACTCTCTCGGCGCGACGCTCTATTACATGCTGACCCAGAAGGTGCCGATCGGTGCCTTCCCGCGCCTCTCCGACGTCAACCCGGCGGCGCGGCGCTTCCAGTCGCTGGTCACCCGCTCACTGCGCGCTCTGGCCGACGAGCGCCCGAATTCCGTCGACGACTTCGCCAAGATCCTCGCTGGCAGCAGCGAAGCGGTGGCCCTGCCAGAGAGCGAGGACGACCTGATGGGCTGGCTCGAGGTGCTGACCTATCAGCCCGACAACGAGCAGGCCCACGCGGCGTTGGGCAAGATGGAGCAGGGATTCCGCGAGGCGAAGGACTGGGACAACCTGGTGACGATGCTGCTCGGCCGGGTGGAGCTCGAGCCCGAGCCGGACCGCCGGCTGGAGATGCTCCAAGAGGTGGCGCGGGTCTTCGAGCTCGAGGTCGGGGACCTGGGCAAGGCCTTCACGGCCCTCGCCGCGGCCTTCCGCGAAGATCACTCGAGTCTTAAGATCCGAAAGGATCTCGAGAGATTGGCCAGCGCGACTGGCATGTGGAACGAGCTGCTTCAGGAATACACCAACCTGGTCCAAACGCTGCGCGATCCGAAGGTAGCCTGTGACTGGTGGGTCCGCATGGGGCAGCTGTATAGCCAGGAGCTCGGCTACGACGACTACGCCATCGCTGCCTTCAAGCAGGCGCTGGCTCTCGACGCCAATCGCCTCGACGCGCTGTCGGAGCTCGCCGAGGTGGTCAAGCGCAAGGGCGAGCACAAGGAGTACGCGCGGCTGCTCGCCCGGATGGCCGACCTCGAGGAGAACACCTCGCGCAAGGTCGAGCTGCTGAAGGACCTGGCCCGGACCTACGCCAAGGAGCTCGAGAGCGACGAGGAGGCGATCCTCAGCTACCGCAAGATCCTCGAGGTCGACCCGGCGTACGCCGCCGCGGTCCGGGCGCTCGAGCAGCTCTACCGCAAGTCGGAGATGTGGTCCGAGCTGGTTGAGCTGCTGCGTAGCGCGATCGAGCCCTCGTCCGGTACCGAACAGATGGGCTACCGGCGGACCCTCGGCGAGGTCCTCGCCGACAAGCTCGACCGTCCCGACGACGCCATCGTTCACTACGAGGCGATCCTCGCCGCCGATCCCGACGACGCGGGCGCGCTCAAGGGGCTGGAGAAGCTCTACGACGCCACTGGTCGCAACGAGGAGTACCTGCGGATCCTCGACCAACGCATCGCTGCCGCTCAGAGCGACGGCGAGCGCGTGGCGCTCTACCGGCGCCTCGCCGCCGAGTGGGAGGAGCAATCGGGCGGCAAGCGGCGGGCCGCCGAGTACCTCGAAAAGGCGATGGAGATCGGCGGCGGCAACGAGGAGACCTACAAGGTCCTGATCCGCATCTACTGGGACCTCAAGGAGTTCGACAAGCTCGCCGCGGCCTACGAGCAGCAGATCCGGCTCTGCCAGGAGCCCGACGCCCGGGCGGGGATGTACGCGGCGCTGGGCAAGGTCTGCGAGGACCACCTCAAGGACCAGGGCAGGGCGATCGAGGTCTACAACAACCTGCTGTCGGTCGATGGCGAGAACAAGATCGCGCTCAGCGCGCTGGCGCGGCTCTACGAGGCTTCGGGTGTCTGGGCCCAGGCGGTGCAGATGCTCGAGAAGCTGGCGCCGAAGGAGGAGGTCGACGCCCAGGTCGAGTGCTACTACAACGTTGGTCTGCTCCAGCTCGAGAAGCTGAACAAGCCCAGTGAGGCCGAGGAGAACCTGGCCAAGGCGCTGGCGCTCAAGGACGACCACGTCCCGTCGATGCTCGCGCTGTCCGAGCTGAACCACGGTCGCAAGGACTTCGGCAAGGCGGCGCGGATGATGCGCGAGGCCGCCCGACACAGCGCCAACGAGCTAGAGCGGGTGGAGCGGTTCCACCAGGCGGGTACGATCTACGAGGACGAGCTGTCCGATGGCGACAAGGCGGTGGAGGTCTACGAAGAGCTGCTCGCGCTCGATCCCGAGCACGTCGCCACCGGCGACCGGCTGGCCCAGCTCTACGCCAGGCGAGACGTGGTCGATCGTGCCCAGCCAGTGCTCGAGATGCTGGTCCGCAAGACCGACGCCAAGGAGCGCGGGCGGCTGATCGAGCTCAACGTCCAGCTCGGCGACGTCTGCCTCAAGAACGGTGACAGCGAAGGGGCAATCAAGGCGTTCCGCGGCGCCTACGAGCTCGATCCGACCAACAGCGACGCGCTCTGGCGGCTGGCCGACCAGGTCTTCGAGGTCGGCGACAAGCAGGAGTCCGGCAAGCTCTACCAGGCGCTGCTGGTGCATCGCCGCGACAGCATGAAGAAGGACGAAATCGTCCATGTGTTCATGCGACTCGGTGAGATCAAGGCCGAGAGCGGGGAGGCGAGCAAGGCGCTGAACATGTACGAGAAGGCGCTCGACGTCGACCCGACCAACCCGGAGATCCTCGGGCGGCTGGTCGAGGCCTACGAGCAGAAGGAGGACCACGAGGCGGTCCTACGGGCGAAGAAGAGCTGGCTCAAGGGAGTCACCGAGGAGGAGGAGCGGCTGCGGATGCTCGAGGAGATCGGCGATCTGGTGCGCGAGAAGCTCAAGCGCACCAAGGAGGCCGTGACCTACTACGAGCAAGCGCTGAAGCTCCAGCCGGACCACCGGCGGATCCTCAACAAGACGATGGACGCCTATGTTGGCCAGAAACGCTGGGAGGGCGCGATCCAGGTGCTGCGCCAGCTGGAGGCGATCGAGACCGCCCCCAACCAGCGGTACCGCTACCACTACACCGCGGCGCTGATCCTTCGCGACGAGATGAAGCGGCCCAAGGAGGCGGCCCACGAGTTCGACCAGGCGCTCGAGATCGACCCGAACAACATGCAGGCGTTCAATGCCCTCGAGCAGCTGCTGACGAAGCAGAACAACTACGAGGGGCTGGTCAAGGCCTACCGGCGGATGCTCAAGCGGCTGCCGGAGGACACGTCGGTGGAGGAGCAGGTCCGGCTGTGGCAGAAGCTCGGCGACCTCTGCCAAGACAAGCTCAGGGACGCCCGCGGGGCGATCGTCGCCTTCGAGGTGGCGGCGAAGCTCGAGCCGGCCAACGTCGCGCGGCAGGAGAACCTCGCGCGGCTCTACGTCTCGGCGGGCCCCGACGCCTACGACAAGGCGATCCTGGTCCACCAGCGGCTGCTGTGCCACGACCCGATGCGGCTCGAGGCCTACAAGGAGCTCCGGCGGCTCTACGCCGAGCGGGGGGAGCTCGACAAGGCCTGGTGCGTAGCGGCGGCCCTCAGCCTGCTCAAGCGGGCCTCGAAGGAGGAGCAGCAGCTCTACAGCAAGCACCGACCGCAGAGCCTGCGCCAGGCCGGCGCTCACGTCACCGATGAGCTGTGGCGCGAGCGGATCCGTCACCCGAAGCAGGTCGCGTCCCTCGGAGATGCCTTCGGTGTGGTGGCGCCGGTGGTGGCGCCGATGGCCGCCAGGCCCCGCAGCGCCTTCGGGCTCAAGGCCAGCGAGCGGCTCGATCACGAGGAGGACACCCGTCCCTATGCCAAGGCGTTCTCCTACGTGACCCGGGTGCTCGACCTCAGGCCTGACGAGCTGCACCTGCGGGCCGACCTGGCAGAGAGCTTCGCCCTGGCGCTCGTCGGCGACGCCGAGCACTGCGACACGTTGATGTGGCTCCACCCGGCGTTGCTCGACGGGGGCATGAAGGAGCGCGATCTGGTGTTCCACTTCGCCCGTGCGGCGGGTCTGCTGCGCAAGGAGCTTGCGGTCTATCTCGCCACCGGCTCGGCGACGGTGCTCCAGGCGGCCGCCCTGGCGAGCCTCAAGCTGGCCCAGCCATCGGCGCGGGTCGCGGGCGACGTGGCGGAGATC
>JAUVBO010000464.1 GCA_030591195.1 Pseudomonadota bacterium | reverse complement strand
GAGACGCCCGGCGGCGCTGGTTGCTTGCTGCTTCGGCGACTGGACCATCGACAGCGGGTACCAGCAAGCCCGCCGGCTGCTGTCGACCCAGCGCCCGGCGCCCGACGCGATCTTCGCCGGCAACGACCTGATCGCCATCGGCGTCGCCCGGGCCGTGGCCGAGCGAGGCCTGAGACTTGGCCGCGACCTCGGCCTGATCGGCTACGACGACATCGAGCCGATCCGCCACCGCGAGATGCCCCTGTCCACGGTGGCTCAACCGAAACGCGAGATCGGCGCCCGGGCGGTGGAGCTGCTGCTCGATCGCACCGGCACCAACGGCAATGGCGCCCCATCGAACCGCCCCCGGCGCGCCCGGCTCCGGCCGGAGCTGGTGGTGCGGTGCAGCAGCCAGAAGCAGCAGCACAGAAGCGGCAGCACAGGAGCAAGCGACGATGACCAAGCCAGCAGCTAGCCCGCTCAAGCGGATGGTCGATACCACGCCCACCGACCTCTGGAACGACTCCTGCGCGGCGGAGGAGCTGCGCTACGCCATCGCCCACGGCGCGGTCGGTGCCACCAGCAACCCGTCGATCGTGCTCGAGGTGCTGCGGGCCGAGATGCCTCGCTGGACGCCGCTGATCGACCAGCTGATCGCCGAGCTGCCGACGGCCAGCGAGACCGAGCTGACCTGGCGGCTGATCGAGCGCGTGGCGACCCAGGCCGCCGAGCTGCTGCTGCCGGTCTTCGAGCAGCACGGCGGCAAGAAGGGGCGGCTGTCGATCCAGACCGACCCGACGCGCTATCGCGACGCGGCGGCGATCACGGCCCAGGCCGTGCGCTTCGACCGGTTGGCGCCGAACATGCAAGTCAAGATCCCGGCCACCGAGGCCGGCCTGCAGGCGATCGAGCAGGCCACGGCCCAGGGGGTGAGCATCAACGCTACGGTCTGCTTCACCGTGGCCCAGTCGATCGCCGTCGCCGAGGCGGTGGAGCGCGGGCTCGAGCAGCGGCGCCGAGCGGGCCAGTCGGTGGAGCAGATCACCCCGGTTTGCACGCTGATGGTCGGGCGGATCGACGACTGGCTCAAGGTCGTCGCCGAGCGCGACCTGATCGCCGCCACCCCGGGCGACCTCGACTGGGCTGGCATCGCGTGCATCAAGCGCGCCGCGGCGATCTATCGCGACCGCGGCTTCTCCAGCCGCCTGCTGGCGGCGGCCTACCGCCACCACCTGCACTGGTCGGAGCTGGTCGGCGGCGATCTGATCCTGACCATCACCCACCGCTGGCAGCGGCTGTTCAACTCGTCGTCGATCCCGGTCGAGCCGCGCTTCGACCGGCCGGTGGACCCGGCGATCCTCGACCGCTTGCAGCGACTGTTTGCCGACTTCCGTCGAGCCTACGATCCCGGCGGTCTACCGGTCGACGCGTTCGATCGATTCGGCGCCACGCGGCTGACCCTGCGCACCTTCATCAGCTCCTACCACGACCTGATCGGCGTGGTGCGCGACCGGATGCTGCCTGATCCGGCGCTCGCGCGAGCGACGGGGGCCCACGACGAAGAGGAGGAGTGATCTGATGTTGCCCGCGACGACCACCCATCCACGATTGATCCGCCACCCCGACGGCTTCGGCGAGGGGCAGACCCCGGTCACGCGCATCGGCGAGGCCGAGGGAGATACCGGGATCGAGCTGTCGATCCTCCGGCTGCCGACGGGGCGCCGCCAGCCGATCTCGCCCGAGCACGAGACCGCGTTGCTGCTGCTCGACGGCTCGGTCCGGCTGCGCTTTGACGGCCAGCAGGTGGTGGCCAGGCGGCGATCGCTGTTCGACGAGGACCCGACCGCGCTGCACGTGCCCGCCGGGGTCGAGGTCGAGGTCGAGGCTCGTTCGCCCTGCGAGCTGGTGCTGCTCCGCACGCCGAACGAGGCGCGCTTCGAGCCACGCCTGTTCGACGCCGACTCGATGCTCGAGTCGGAGCACCGCGGCCAGGGGCGGCTCGACGACACTGCCTACCGGATCGTCCGGACGATCTTCGACCTGCGCAACCGCCCCGAGGCGCGCCTGGTGCTCGGAGAGGTGATCACCTTCCCCGGCCGCTGGTCGAGCTACCCGCCTCACCACCACGCCCAGCCCGAGATCTACCACTACCGCTTCACCGAGCCCCAGGGCTACGGCCACGGCGAGCTCGGCGACGAGGTGCTCAAGCTCCGCCAGTACGACACGGTGAAGATCCTCGACCAGCGAGACCACCCGCAGGTCGCGGCCCCAGGGTACGGGATGTACTACCTCTGGACGATCCGCCACCTGCCCGACGATCCCTACCGTGGCTTCGAGTTCTCCGCCGAGCACGACTGGCTCAACGGCGAGACGCCGGAGGTCTGGCGTCCCGGCGCCGGAGGAGGCGAGCGATGAGCGAGACGATCAGGCTAACGATGGCCCAGGCGCTGGTGCGCTACCTCGGCTGCCAGCAGGTGGAGCGCGACGGCCGGCGGGCGCGCTTCTTCGGTGGCTGCCTCGGCATCTTCGGCCACGGCAACGTCGCCGGCGTCGGCGAGGCGCTGCAGCAGCACCCGGAGCTGCCGTTCTTGCCCTTTCGCAACGAGCAGGCGATGGTCCACGCCGCGGTGGGCTACGCGCGCCAGCGAAACCGCCTCGGGGCCTTCGCCTGCACCACCTCGATCGGCCCGGGCGCGACCAACCTGGTCACCGGCGCCGCCCTGGCGACGATCAACCGGCTGCCGGTGCTGCTGCTGCCGGGCGACATCTTCGCCCGCCGCCACGTCGCGCCGGTGCTGCAGCAGCTCGAGTCGAGCAGCTCCCAGGACATCTCGGTCAACGACTGCCTGCGACCGGTGAGCCGCTACTGGGACCGGATCAACCGTCCCGAGCAGCTGACCTGGGCCCTGCCCGAGGTGATGCGGGTGCTGACCTCCCCGGTGGACACCGGCGCGGTGACCCTCGCCCTGCCCCAGGACGTCCAGGCCGAGGCCCACGACTACCCGGCGGGGCTGTTCGAGCCTCGCAGCTGGCTGGTGCCCCGCCTGCGCCCCGACGTCGACGCGCTGGAGCGAGCGGCGGCGATGATCCGCGAGAGCCGGCGGCCGCTGATCATCGCCGGCGGCGGGGTGACCTACAGCGAGGCCAACGGCGCGCTCGCCGAGCTGGCGGCCCGCACCGGCATCCCGGTGGCCGAGAGCCAGGCCGGCAAGGGCTCGCTGCCCGACGGTCACGCCCAGAACCTCGGAGGGGTCGGCGTCACCGGCACCGCGGCGGCCAACGCCATCGCCCACGACGCGGACCTGGTGATCGGCATCGGCACCCGATACTCGGACTTCACCACCGCCTCGAAGACCCTGCTGCAGCACCCGAGGGTCCGGTTGATCAACATCAACGTCGCCGAGCTCGACGCGGGCAAGCAGGGGGCCCTGTCGTTGGTCGGCGACGCCCGAGCGACCCTCGAGGAGCTCGACCGGCTGCTCGGCGACGTCCCCTACCAGGTGCCGGCCGAGCACGCGGACCGGGTCGGGCGCCTGCGGGGCGAGTGGCAGCAGGAGGTCCAGCGCGTCTTCTCGCGGGGCCACGGACCGCCACCGAGCCAAGGCGAGGTGATCGGGGCCCTGGCGGACTTCAGCGGCCCCACCGACGTGGTGGTCAACGCCGCCGGCAGCGCCCCGGGCGACCTGCACCGGCTCTGGCCGGCCCGCGACGCCAAGCAGTACCACGTCGAGTACGGCTACTCCTGCATGGGCTATGAGATCCCGGGCGCCCTCGGCGTCAAGCTCGCGGCCCCCGAGCGCGAGGTCTACGCGCTGATCGGCGACGGCAGCTACCTGATGCTCTCCCACGATCTGATCACCGCCCTGCAGGAGCGGATCAAGCTCACGGTGGTGCTGATCGACAACGGCGGCTACGCGAGCATCGGCGCGCTGTCGCGCTCCCTCGGCAGCGGCGGCTACGGTACCGCCCTGCGCCACCGGGCGGCCGACGGCGGCCCCGACGGCGAGCCCCTGCGGGTCGACCTGGCCCAGAACGCGCGCAGCCTCGGCGCCCGGGTGATCGAGGCCGGGACGCTCGAGGAGCTCAAGGGCGCCCTCGCCGAGGCGAAGGCCTCGACCGAGACGACGGTGATCGTCGTCCGTTGCGACCGGATGGCGGGCGTCGCCGCCGGCGGCGCATGGTGGGAGGTGCCGGTGGCCGAGGTCTCGACCCTCGAGGCGGTCAACCAGGCCCGGACCGCCCAGGAGCCCGGGCGCGCCGCCCAGCGCTGCTTGCACGGCGAGGCCGCCGATGGGCGGTGAGCGCCAGCCGCTGAGGGTCGCCAACGCTCCCTGCTCCTGGGGCGTGCTCGAGTTCGAGCTCGACGGCGAAGCCGCCGGCTACGAGCAGGTCCTCGACGAGATGGCGAGCGCCGGCTACCGCGGCACCGAGCTCGGCG
>JAUVBO010000335.1 GCA_030591195.1 Pseudomonadota bacterium | reverse complement strand
CGTGTGGAGAACATGCGCCGGATCGCGCGCACCTACGCCGAGCAGATGCGGGCGCCGCACGAGGCGCGCGCGACGCTCCTCAGCGCCCAGGACATCGATCCGACGAACCTCGAGGTGCTCGACGATCTGCGGCGGCTCTCGCTGGAGATGGATCTCTCGCCTGACGATCTGCACCAGCTAATGGATCGCGCCAAGGACGACGTTCGCGAGGCGCTGGCGGGCGCAGCCCTGGACGTGGAGCTCTATCGCAAGCTGATGCGTGTCGCCGAGTGGGACGAGGACGAGTACACGCTCCTGGCGGCCCTCGGAGTGCTCTGTTACCTCAACCAGGCCAGCGACCAGGATCGGAATCTCTACCGGCGCCGGGTCGCCAAGGCGTCGTTCGAGCCGAAGCGCAACCTGGCGTTGCAGGCGTGGCGCGAAGCGCTCCAGTCGGGCGCGGCCCGCAGCGCCTACGGTGAGATCTGGAGCGTGATCGCGCCTGCGATCGCGACGCTGTTCACCGACAAGGTCCCGAGTGACGTCAAGGGATTCGGCCTCGGGCGTGGGGACCGGGTCTCGCGCAAGGCGGGTGGGCCGGTGAGCTCGACTGTCGATCGGATCGCCGCAGCCTTCGGCATGAGCGACTTCGAGATCTACCTCTCCCGTAAGGATCCCGACCTGGTGATGGGTATCGTCGGCGACAAGGACGCGCTGATCGTCGGCCACGCCGTGGTCACTGCGATGGACGCCGCCCAGCGCTTCCGCGTCGGGCGCACGCTGTCGATGTTGCGCCACAAGGCGTGCGCGCTGGAGCTGCTCGATGGCCCGACCATCGCCCTGTTGCTCGGGGCGGCGGTCTATCTGGTGGAGCCCCGAGCGACCCTGGATGTGCCACGGGAGGAGGTGGCGAACATGGCCAAGCGGCTGAACAAGGCGCTGTCCCGCAAGGCACGCAAGGCCCTACCGCTGGCGATCAGCCGCTACCTCCAGGAGGGGGGGGAGGTCGACGGCTGGCTCAACGGCGTCTTGGCGACGGCTAACCGGGCGGGCTTGCTGGTCTGCGGCGACATCCTCACCGCGATGGCGCAACTTGAGGACCTCCCGAGCGCCGAGCAGAGAGCAGGCAAGACATCGGCCGAGTTGATCGACCTCCTGCGCGACAGTCCGCAGGCACCAGAGTTACTGCGCTTTTCGATCAGCCAGCAGTACCTTTCCCTTCGCCGGGACCTGCAGCTGTAGCGGCGACGACAAAGGCGGGGTGAGCCTTGGCGACCGACGACAAGAAAACGAAATCAAAGACACGCGGCCCCTTCGACGAGGTCAACGAACACGAGTGGTTCAACGCCGTCGAGCGCTGGGACACGACGCTCGACCTGCCGGAGGAGCGCGAGCAGGCGAAGCCGGACGCGGCGGCGCTGGCGGACGGTGAAGAGCCGCCCGAGGACGAGGGGATCGATCCGCTGGTCAACCTGATCAACGGTGAGATGGAGGTCGATCCAGAGCGGGGGGGGCAGGCGCTGGGCTCGCTGCTGGGCAGCCCGTCTGCTGCCGAGCCGAGGCTCGAGGCCCAGGGTTCGGAGATGCTCGACCCGGCGCCCGAGGCGGTCGCCCCGGAGAGTGCCGAGGTCGAGATCCTGCCGGACGCCGATGTGCCCGGTCCGGGCGACGCCCGCCCGGTGGACGCCGAGGTGGACGAGCTCTCCGCCGAAGAGGCAATGCCTGCAAGTGCCGTATTTCCTGATAGCGTGGAAACACAGCCAAAAGAGTTATTCAAGACGCAAGAGGTTCTTGTTGTCAGCCATGAAGAGTCCGTTGATCATGTAAGTTTGGCATCGGAGGCATCGCAATCTTTAGCCTCAAATGCCGCCGAGGAACAGCCCGAGGAACAGCCCGAGGAACAGCCCGACCAGGAGGGTGAGGAGACGCAGGCCACCGCTGCGCTCGCCCCACCGTCACTGGCAGTGTTCGACGAGATACTGCCCTCCATCGAATCGGCGGTGGAGGCGGGGGAGGTGTTGCCAGCGCCCGAGCCGAAGCCGATCGTCGCCTCCGGGCCGGGTCAACTCGACGGAATCGAAGACGAGCTGGAGGCGGAGCAGGTGACCCTCGACGCGGCAGAGTTGCCGGCCGAGCTGAGCTTCCTCGATCTCGACGGTCTGCAGCCGCCAGCGAAAGCCCCCGCCAAGCCCCTGTCGCACAGCGAGCTGGCGCTGATCGGCGAGGCGGCGAGCCTGCAGGCGAACCTGGTTGACAATACCCGCCAGGCCGCCGATCTCCAGTGGCTGGCGGCTCGCTGTGCCGAGGTCGTCGGAGATGTCGAGGAGGCGCTCTCCCAGCACCAGGAGGTCTTGCACCACCGGCCTGGCTACCTCCCGGCGCTGCTCGCGTTGTGGGGCCTGCACGTCGGACGCCGGCAGGCGCCGCCCCTGGTCGAGGTGATCAAGGAGGTCGCGCGGGTCATCGGCGGCGACGCTGGCCGGACCCTGCTTGCGGCCGCGGCCGATCTGCTCTGGACCGGCGCTGGCGACGATATGGGCGCGCGGCGTCTGCTGGAAGATGGTGCCGAGGAGGGCGAGCAACCACCGCTGCGCTCGCTGCTCGCCTTGGCCGATCTTGCGCTGCTCGAGGCTGATGAGGAGCTCGAGGGACAGCAACTGCGCTCGCTGGCGAGCGAGATCGGGGCGGGACCGCTCGGTGCCGCGATCCACCTCGAGCTTGGCCGGCGAGCCGAGCGGGACGGCCGGAGCAAGGAGGCCGTGGAGCACTATCGCGCCACCGTGGAGGAGGGTCACGCCGTCCTCGATGCCTGGGAGGGGCTGCTGCGCTGCGGCGAGTTACTCGAGGATCACCAGCTAGTGGCCGAGGCCCTGGCCAAGAGCGCGCCGTTGATTGGCGGGTGGGAGGCACATCGGCGCCGTCGACTCGCCGTGTACGGGCGGCTCCACGCCGTCGACGGCGTGGAGCCGGTATCCGAGCTTGACGCGGCGGCGCTTCAGGCGCCCGACGATCCGCTGGTGATCGAGGAGTGGGCCGAGCAGCTGCACCGAGAAGACCGGAAGGACGACGCGATCGGCGCGCTGCGCCGCCTGTCCGAGATCGAGCGCGATCCCGTCGTCCGTGCCAAGGCCCTGGTCGAGGCGGCGCTCGTCGCCGAGTCCGCCGAGCGCCCGGAGGACGCGCTGGGCCTCTATGTCGAGGCGGCGGCGCTGGCCCCGAGCTACGCGCCGGCGGGGGAGGGCATCGCGAGGATCCAGCTGCATGATCCGGACGCCCACCGACGTCTGGAGGCTCATCGGGCAGCGGCAGCTGCATCGTCCGGTGCGCTGCGGTCGGTGCACCACCTCGCTGCGGCCGAGATCCTCGAGCGAGAGCTCGAGCAGCCGCGCGAGGCCGCGGCCGAGCTGAACAACGCCCTGGAGCACGATCTTGCGAGCAAGGTCGCGCTGGCCCGGCTCGAGCCGATCTACCGTGCCAGCGGCGAGCTCCCGAACCTCGCCGCGACGCTCGACACCGCCGCCGAGGCGTCCGACGACCCGGCCCAAGCGACGAACCTGCGCCAGCGGGCCGCCGAGATCTATCTCGGCGAGCTCGAGATGCCCGAGCCCGCGCTGACGCGGTTCCGGCAGGTGCTCGACGTTGAACCCGGGCGGATCGATGCCCGGCTCGGGTTGCAGCGGGCGCTCGCGGTCCTCGGACGCGATGCCGAGCTAGCGGCGGAGCTCGAGCGCGACGCGCAGCTTGCCGAGGGACCGCGCGCCGCTTCGCTCTGGCTACGTCGTGGCAGGCTGCTGGCGAAAGAGGCGCCCGACGACGCGGAGGCGAGCCTGCGCGCCGCGCTGAGCCACGCGCCCGACAGCGCCGCGATCCTCTGGTCACTGGCCTGGCAGCTCGCCCGGGGCGGCGAGTGGATCCAGCTGGCGGACATCTGGTCGACCTTCATCGAGGGATCCCTCGACGGCGAGGACCAGCGTGCTCAGCGTCGGGCGTTGTTGATGCACCTCGGTGCGCTGCAGGAACATCAACTCGAGGATCACGAGGCGGCGCGGGTTTCTTACGGTGCCGCGGCTGAGGCCCCCGGAGCGGCTGAGGCCGCCGAGCGGCTGAGCAAGTCGGGAGAGCCCGCCATCGAACAGCGGGACGACGAGGACACCGAGGCGGCAATCGCTCGGCTCGACGACCCTGGAGAGCGCTTCGCCGCGTTGCTCACGGCTGCTGACGCCGCCCGACGAACGCTCGGCCGAGATGAGGCCGAGGCCGCGTATCGACGTGCGCTGGAGGCCCACCCAGGACACCCGCTGGCTCGGCGAGCGCTCGAGGAGCTCTATCTCGAGGGGGGCGCGTGGCACCCGCTGTCAGACCTGCTGGTGGCGGACCTCAAAGACGCAGCCGACCTAGAGCAACGTGTCACCCTCTACGATCGCCTCGGCGAGCTCGATCTCGCGCGGGGCGACAAGGCCAGCGCTGACCTGAGCTATGCCTCGATCCTCGAGCTCCAGCCCGATCACCTCGCCGCCCTCCGGCAACGCCTCGGGCACCTGGCCAGGGAACGGGCCTGGCGCGACCTCACGCTGCTGCTGGCTCAGATGGCACGGCGAGCGAAGGCGCCGGTCGAGGCCGCCGCTCGCTGGTTGGAGGTCGGGCGGTTGACGTTGGTGCACGCCGAGGCGATGACTGGACCGGACGCAGACGGGGAGGATCGCGACCGACAGGGCGAGCAGGTACCGACCGCTGCCGCAGCGCTCCAGCAAACACTCGCTGGTGATCCGGAGTGTCTGCTGGCCCTCTCGATCCTCTGGGACGTGCTGTTCCGTCAAGCCGCGGCAGGCGAAGGTGAAGCTGAGGAAGGGGCGCGCGCCGGCCTGCTGGAACGGATCGCGGGCCTGGCTCGCTCGGATGCCGAGCGTTCGGCGGCGCTCTCTCACGCGGCTGCCGAGCGGGGAGGGACCGCCGAGGCCTACCAGGCTGCCGTTGACCAGGCCCCCGGGTACCCGGGGGCCGTGCAGAGAATGCACCACGCAGCGTTGGCCGGGGAGGACTGGTCGGTGGCCCTGGCGGCGGCCGAGGCGCTGGCCGGCGCCTGTCGCTTGCCCGACAACGTGCTGCGCGCGTCGCTGGTAGCTAGCGAGCTGGCGACGACGAAGCTGGGGGACGTGAGCCGGGCAACGATCCACTGCCGGCGGGCGCTCCAGATCGCTCCTTACGACCGGTGG
>JAUVBO010000123.1 GCA_030591195.1 Pseudomonadota bacterium | reverse complement strand
TTCGCGGGGCAGTGACGCTCACCCCTGCCAGTTCTGGCACCCCGCCGCCGTCAAGAGTGCCACTTCGCGGGGCAGTGACGCTCACCCCTGCCAGTTCTGGCACCCCCAAGGCCGCCAGGGGTTCCGGACAGCAAACCGCGTTCTCCAGCAGAGGCCAGCGAGCACCGCGGACATGCGCGGAGAATGGCGCGCCTGTTTGAGCGCTAGTCCTGGCGCTTGAGGATCAGAAACTCCACCCGGCGGTTCCTCGACCAGGCCCGCTGGTTGTTGCGGCGGTCCACGGGCTTGGTCCTGGCGTAGCCCCGGGCCACCAGGCGCGAGGCCGCGACGCCCTTGCGGATCAGGTAGGCCCGCACCGCCCGGGCCCGCGCCACGGCCAGGGCCTTGGGGCGACGCTCGCCCACCGCCGCGTGCCCCTGGAGCTCCACCAGGGTGATCTGCGGGTTGCCGCCCATGGTGGCGGCGATGGCATCGAGGATCGGGTAGCTCAACGGCCGGATCTTCGCGCTGCCCTGGCGGAAGTAGATCTTGTCGAGGACCTCGATCCGGCCCTTGTGAACGACCACCCGCGCCCTGTCAGGGCAGCCGTCGCGATCGGCGTAGCCGTTGTAGGTCTCGGGCTCGTTCGGGCAGGCGTCGTCGACGTCGAGGATCGCGTCCCGGTCGTTGTCGGGGCCATGACTGCCCACCACCGCCGCTGCGGCGGCCTTCCCCGCGTAGGCCGCCGGCGGTGCCGCCCGTCCCGAGACGCCGTGGGGCCGGTGCACCGGCACGTCTACCCGGGTCTGCTTGCCGCCGCGGTTGCGCACCCGCGCGTCCACCGCCACCAGGCTGGTGTAGCGGCTGATCAGGTTATGGAGCAGGGCGATGCGGGTGATCGCCAGCTTGACCCACTTGGCCCGCTCGGGGTCGGCCGCCGCGAGGTCCGACAGCTCGCGGATCCGCTGGCGGGCCCACAGCCGGGGCACCGCGCGGTTGCTGACCGTGGCGCCAGCAGCCGGTACGGCCACCGAGAGCGACTCGATGTAGGGCTTGCCGGCGAGCCGGCCGCGCAGCTTGACGACGAGGCTCGCGGGCTGGCCGAGCTTGGCCCACGCCGCCCGGTCGAGCCGCCCGGTGACCACCAGGGGACGACCAGCGAACAGGTCCGGCAACGCAGCCGGCGTGACCTCGCGCACGGGCAGGCCACCCCAGTCGATATCAATGCCGGTCAGCGCGGGGCGGGAGAGCACCGCGGTGATCCGCCCCACCACCTCTGCCGACTGCTCGGTGTTGAGCAGCACGAACGGCTCCCCGGCGCCGAGCCGGGCCATGCCGTCGATCAGGAACCGGTTGACCGACGAGCCGATGCCAAGGGCAAACAGCGACGCGCTACGGCGACGCTGGCGCAGCAGCCGCAGGATCTGCGGCTCGTCGCCGACGTAGCCGTCGGTGATGAACAGCACGATCCGCGACCGCGCCGGGTCCTTCGGCGCGTCGAGGGCCAGGCGCAGGGCGGGCAAGAACTCGGTGCCGCCGCCCCCTCTGATGGCGGTGACGTAGCGCACCGCGCGCCGGATGTTCGCCGGGGTAGCCCGCAGGGGCCGCGGCGAGAGCTGCCCCGGCTCGCCGGCGAACTTGATCACCCGCACGGTGTCGCTCGACCGCACCGTGGCGAGCAGCCGGCGCACGACGCGCTGGGCCTGCTGCAGCGGAAAGCCCGACATCGAGCCCGAGCTGTCGACGACGAAGACGTACTCCCGCGGCGCGATCTCCGAGCGCTTCGGCCGCGCCGGGGGCTGGACCGTGAGCAGCAAGTGGCCGCCGCCCTTCGGTCCCCGGTGCAGCAGCAGGCTCGCCCGCGGCCGCTTGCCAGCGAGCCGGTAACGGACGACGAAGTCCTTGTTCGGGATCGCGTCGCGGGGATCGAGGGTGATCCGCGCCAGCGAGCGCGCCGGCGCCCCCTGCTGCCCCGAGGGGCTGAAGGCGACCTTCGCCCGGTGGGTCAACACCGAGACCTGGCGCAGCGACACGGCCCCGCCGTTGATCGTCAGCCGCACCGAGACGTCGTGGCCCGGGCGCAGCCCCTTGGCGAGCATCCGCGGGGTGATCTTCGACGCGTCGGGCACCCGGTCGGTGTCTCTGCCCCATCCTCCACCGCTCGGCTGGCGCCGCAGCGGACGCCCGCCGATGTAGCGCGGCCCGACGACCAGCGGCAAGGCGAGCTCGTAGGTCGACTGGCTGCCCCTCGGCGAGAGCGGCGCGACGTAGGTGATGCGGACCTTGATCCGCTCGCCGGGCAGGATGTTGGCCACGGTCTGGGTGAAGATGTTTGGCCGCTGCTGCTCGAGCAGCGCCGCGGTCCTTCCCGCACGCCGGGCCCGGCGGTAGATCGCCCGGGCCTTCTTGCGCCGCTTGACCACGCCCTCGATCACCCGCTCACCGACCTCGAGGCGCATCCGGTAGACCGCCGCGTCGTGGGGGAGCGGGAAGACGTAGCGGGCCTCGATCGGCCGACGGTAGGGGTTGGCAAAGTCCTGGGTCACGGTCACCGAGGCCACCACCCCGGCGACCTCGGCCTGGTAGTCGGTGTGGCGCAGGGGCAGCACCACGG
The DNA here is from genome assembly GCA_030591195.1 of Pseudomonadota bacterium. The sequence goes on along the minus strand of JAUVBO010000123.1, from coordinate 4,585 downwards.
CCTTGTCGCCCACCGTGGCCTGCATGTAGCCGCCGTTGGTCACCGCTGGAGGCTTGAAGCCCGCATCGGCGACGGACGGCAACACCAGCAGGGCCAGCGCGACACCAGTAGTGATCCAGGGCAGCTCGGCGGTCGTCTTGCGCATCGGCGCCTCCTTTGCTCGTAGTGGTCTCCTGCTTGAATCCACCAGCCGCCCGGAGGTTACGAGCGCCCGGCGAGTCACCACGGTTGCCGGCGATGGGGGGCAACGCCTATGCTCGAGATTGGATCTGCCTGGAGACCAACGACATGAAGCTCTCGGAGCTCGACGACACCGAACGCCTGGCGCTGATGGCGGTGCTCAAGCTGGTGATCAGCGCTGACAAGCAGCTCAGCGCGGCAGAGGGGCGCATCCTCGAGCGCGTGGCCGACGAGGTCGGCCGCGACGTGTTCAACGCGACGCGCGAGGCGGCCGAGCCGCGCTTGACCACCAGCGACGACGTCAAGGCCGCCCTGCGCGCCGTGACCCGCCCCGAGGTCCAGGTGACCCTCTACCGCCTCGCCTGGGAGGCGGCCGAGTCGGACCAGCTGATCGCCACCGAGATCAAGCGCCTCTTCATGGTCGCCGAGCTGTGGGGCATCGACGTCGACCCGTCCAGCGGCCGACCGGCGTAACGACAGCCTGCCCGCTCAGAACGGCAGGGTTCCCTCACCGACTCGACGCTCGGGCTGCTGGCGCGTCTTCGCCCCGGGCTTCGCCCCGTCCTTGGTGTCCGGCGGCGGGAGCGCCGGCGGGCCCGGGGAGGCGACCTTCTTCGGCGCCGCGGCGGGGGTCCGCGAGCGCTTCCCCCTGGCCTTCGCAACCTTTGCCTTCGCACGCCTCCCGTCGGCCCGCCCGGGCTGGACGGCCGGTGCCGATGCCGGTGCCGATGCCGGCGCCGAGGCCGGCCCCTGGCCAGCGACAACCGGCACGGTCGGAGCGATCGGCGCTGCCGGTGACCCCGCTGCCGCAGCCGGCGGCTTCTCCCCGCGGGCTGGCATCGGATCACTGCCCGCGTGCGCCCAGACCTGGTGGATCACCACCCCGGTCACCACCGCGGCACCGAGCCAGACCGCCACGCCCCACAGTGACCTGTTCGGGCGTTCGGCTGACTCAGCGGGCTGGACGGCGAGCTCGGAGGCGGCGCAGCTCATCGTCGTCGGGCTCGGCTGGGGCTGATAGCCGGCGGCGGCCTCGGCTACCGCCTGGGGCGGCGACGCCGGCGCGGCCTCGGCGGAGATCGGCACCTCGAACGAGGCCACCGTCGGCCCGCTGGCGATGTCGCCGGGGTCGGGGGGTGATGGCTGGGCGGCAGCCTCCATCGGCTGCTGGCGCGCCTGCGGCCCAGGATCGAGCGCCGACTCGGGCGCGGGCGCTTCGACAAACGGCGGCAGGGTGGTCGCGATCGAGCTCCCCCCAGCCGCCTCGGCGAAGTCGATGGCCAGCGCCCTGGCCGAGGGCGGGCGACGGGCGGGCTCCTTCTCGAGGCACCGGTGCACCACCCGGGCCACCGCCTCGCTGACCCCCGGCGCGAGCCCCTGAAGCGACGGCGGCGCCTCGGTGATGTGCTTGGCCAGCAGCCGCCCCGGCGCGTCGGCGTGAAACGGGGGCCTGCCAGCCAGCATCTGGTAGACGATCACTCCTGCCGAGTAGATGTCAGTCGCCGGACTGATCGCGTCGCGGTCGCCGGCGGCCTGCTCGGGCGCCATGTAGACCGGCGTACCGACCACCATCCCGACGGCCGTCTGCTGGCTGCTGGTCCGGTCCTCGAACAGCTTGGCGAGGCCAAAGTCGAGCAGCTAGAGGGTCAGCTGCTCGCGATCGAGCACATAGATGTTGTCCGGCTTGAGGTCGCGGTGGACCACGCCGGTCTGGTGCGCCGCGTGCAGCGCGACGCAGATCTGATCCAGGTACGGCACCACCTCCTCGGCGCTGAACCGGTCGCGCTGGGCGATGACCGCCTGTAGCTCCTTGCCCTTAAGCAGCTCCATCGTGCAGTAGAGCTGGTCATCGTCGGTGTGGCCGAAGTCGTAGATGTCGACGATGTTCGGGTGATCGATCCGCGCCACCGCCCGCGCCTCGGCGAGGAAGCGCTTGACCACCTCCTTGTCCCGGGCCAGCCCGGGGATGATCACCTTGAGCGCGACCCGCCGGCCAATCTCGGGGTGCTCGGCGAGGTAGACCGTCCCCATCCCGCCCTCGCAGAGCAGGCTCTTGACGACGTAGTTGCCGACCTTCTTGCCGATCAGGCTCTGACTGTCCACGGCACCCCTCCGGCGACTGACCCCCGGCGGGCTCGACGATATCACACGCCCTGCGGGCGGACCCAGTCGGTTGGCGTCCCCCGGTGGCGGTGTATACTGGGGCCCTGTCTGGCTCTCCGATCGAATGGAGGTAACCATGCGGGGTCACCTGCAAACGACCTTCGCCTTGCTGGTCCTCTCGGCGCTCGCCGGGGGCTGCATCGAGGGCAAGAAACGAGACCCGGCCGCCGACGCGGGATCCGACGTCGTGGCCGCCGACACCATTGTCGATTCGAGCGACAACGACCATGGCACGGTCCCGGGCGAAGACGGCACCGCGGACCGCGACGCCGCGAACCACGACGCCGCGGACCACGACGCCACCGACCACGACGCCACCTCAAGCGACGGCGGCAAGCCCCTCGGGACGACCTGCACCGCACCAAGCGACTGCGAGAGCGAGCTCTGCGTCGACGAGGTCTGCTGCGAGTCAGCCTGCACCGGCGATTGCCGGGGATGCACCGCCGCGGGGCTCTGCGCCCTGGCGACCCCAAGCACGGATCCCGATGGCGACTGCCTCGGCGACGATCCGGCCTGCACGGGAAGCTGCAGCGCCGAGGGCGCCTGCCAGTTCCCCGACGAAACGAAGAGCTGCGGCCAGCCGAGCTGCGCCGACGCCAAGCTCACGACCAGCCAGTGCGACGGCAGCGGCGGCTGCGCGGCGAGCACCGAGCTGTGCAACGGCTACTCGTGCGCCGATGCCAGCGCGTGCAAGACCAGCTGCACCGGCAGCGGCGACTGCGTCGACCCATTCACCTGCTCGGCGACGAGCAACTGCGAGGCGAGCCTGCCCCTCGGCAGCGAGTGCGGCACCAACGACGACGCCTGCGCCAACGGCAGCTGCACCGACGGCCGCTGCTGCGCGGCGAGCACCTGCCCGGCGTGTCAGCGCTGCGACGTCGACGCGAGCGGAACCTGCTCGGCGGTGCCCGACGACACCTCGTGCGGCGCCGCCAGCTGCTCGGGAGAGACGAAGACCGAGACGACCTGTCAGGGGGGCGCCTGCCAGCCGACCAACACCAGCTGCAGCCCGTACGCCTGCAACGCCGCTGGCACCGACTGCCGCACCGCCTGCAGCATCCCCGGCGACTGCGCGGCCAGCGCCTACTGCGACGGGGTCAGCTGCGTGGCGAGCAAGAGCAACGGCGAGATCTGCGCCGACCCGGCCGAGTGTCAGAGCGGAAAATGTATCGACCTCCGCTGCTGCGACAAGGACTGCAGCGGCGAGTGCGAGGGCTGCGACGTGACGGGCAAGCTCGGCACCTGCTCGGCCCGACCCGCCAGCACCCCCTGCGGCGCGGCGACGCCGAGCTGCGTCAACGGCAGCTCGAGCTACATCGAGTCGCCGGCCTGCGACGGTAGCCAGACGACCTGCCAGACCGAGCAGGCAGCCTGTACCCCGTACAAGTGCGCCGCCGGGCCGCCGCCGGCCTGCCTGACCAGCTGCACCGACAGCAATGACTGCGAGCCGAGCTTTTCCTGCGACGGCAGCAACGAGTGCACCGCCAGCCTGCCCGATGGCCAGCCGTGCGGCAGTGACGGGTCGCTCTGTCAGAGCGGCAACTGCATCGACGGCGTCTGCTGCGCCGATCCCTCCTGCCTGGCGTGCCAGCGGTGCAACGTCAAGGGCTCCATCGGCAGCTGCGCGGCGGTGGGCGACGGCACGGTCGATCCTGCATGTGGCACCACGCCGACCTGCAGCGGCTGGACCCGCACCGACACCGACTGCCAGGGCGGCGCCTGCGCGCCCGTGGACACCGACTGCGGCGGCTACCAGTGCGACGGCGTGATCTGCGCCACCGACTGCACCCTGGCGAACCAGGACAGCCGCTGCAGGATCGACTACTGGTGCGATGGCGGCGCCTGCACCACGAAGAAGGGCGTCGGCACGGACTGCGGCGAGAACTACGAGTGCCACAGCAACTTCTGCACCGACAGCGTCTGTTGCACCCTCGACGCCTGCGCAGCCTCGACCTGCAGCGCCGGGACCCAGACCGACTGGGCCTGCCAGGCCGGCTCGGGCACCTGCGGCAGCACCCAGACCAGCTGCGGCTACTACTCGTGCAACGGCACGGACTGCTACACCTCGTGTTCCGACCAAGCTCACTGCAATGACAGCGCCTACTGCAGCGACCCCACCTGCCTCGACAAGAAGAGCGACGGCAGCAACTGCGGCGAGGACTACGAGTGCGAGAACGGCAACTGCACCGGCGGGAGGTGCCAGTGCGGACCGGGCGAGGTCACGACCGTCGACATCGACGGC
>JAUVBO010000727.1 GCA_030591195.1 Pseudomonadota bacterium | reverse complement strand
GTGTTGATGATCTCCGAAGCGATCTCAAAGAGACGTTTTTTGACCTTGTCTTTTAGACGGCCGATTCGTCCCGCAGGTGGGCCCGACCAAGGTCGTCTCGCAGCCGTTCGCCGCCCGGCCATCGCAGTCGGCCTTGCCCGGGTCGCAGGTGAGCGGCGGCGGCAGCGGGTCGGCCGGCGGCGGGTCGGTCGGCGGTGGGTCGGTCGGCGGCGGGTCAGTCAGCGGCGGGTCGGTCGGCGGTCCGGGTGGCGGTAGCTGCTGGTCACCAAACGGGCTGCTGCTCTCCACCACGCCCACGCCGCAACCACCGAGCACACCCAACGTCGACACCAAGCAGGCGACCAGCACACGGGGCAGGACGTTTCTCTTCGGCATCCTCCCAGTGATAGCAAGCGACGCGCCAGCGGTCCAACCCGAGCAACATGCTGAAATCACACGATGTCATTGGCTGAGGATGATGCCGGGGGAGGACACTGCAAACCGCCGTCCGCGCCTCATCGCCTCAGCGGGGCCGGGGCGAATCGTCGGGGATATCCACCGCCTCGCGCCAGAGCGCGCCCTCCACCGCGGTCAGCAGTGGCCGGGTGGTCTCGCGGTCGAGGGCGCTGATGCCAATCGCGTCGTAGCCGCGAAGCAACCCCTCGAGATCGGCCTCGGGCAGCCGATCGATCTTGTTGAAGACCAGCAACGACGGTGTCTGGCCCACGCCGAGGTCGGTGACGGTCCGCCGCACCGACTCGATCTGGCCACGAAAGTCGGGATCGGCGACATCGACGATCTGCAGCAGCAGGTCGGCCTCGGCCAGCTCCTCGAGGGTCGCGCGGAAGGCCCGCACGAGCTCCACCGGCAGGTCGTGGATGAAGCCGACCGTATCGGTCAGCACCAGCTCGCGCTCCCGCGGAAAACGCAGCCTCCGGCTGGTCGGGTCGAGGGTCGCGAAGAGCTTGTCCTCGACCAGCACCTCGCTGTTGGTCAAGGTGTTGAGCAGCGTCGACTTGCCGGCGTTGGTGTAGCCGATCAAGCTGACCACCGGCACGTTGCGCCGCCGCCGCAGCGACCGCCGCTGCTCGCGGTGGCCGGAGAGCTGCTTGATCTGCCGCTCGAGGCGGGAGAGCCGCTCGCGCACCCGCCGCCGGTTGACCTCGAGCTTGGTCTCGCCCGGGCCCCGCCCGCCGATGCCGCCGGCATAGGCCAGGCGGCTCATCATCGTGTTCTTCGCCACTAGCCGCGGCAGGGCGTAGCGCAGCTGGGCCAGCTCGACCTGCAGCTTGCCGTCGCGGCTGGTGGCGCGCTGGGCGAAGATGTCGAGGATCAGCATCGTGCGATCGATCACCTTCAGCTCGGTGACGTCGCTGATCGCGCGCGCCTGGGCCGGCGTCAAGTCGGGGTCGAAGATCAGCAACTCGGCGCCGAGCTGGTTGGCCCGCAGCACGATCTCCTCCAGCTTGCCCCGCCCCACCGCGTAGCGCGGGTCGGGCTTGGCCCGCTGCTGGACTACCTCGTCCAGCACGGCGACGCTCGCGGTCCGACAGAGCTCCCGCAGCTCGGCCAGGCAGACCTCTACCGGTCGCCCGCGGCGACTGTTGAGATGTACCAGCAGCGCCCGCTCGTGGCTCGGATCTGCCTCCCGCGCCCGCGAGGCGCGGGCGAACTCCTGCTCGAGCGAGCGCACCAACTCGAGCGGATCGAGGTCGAGCTCATGGATCGATACCGGCGCGAGCAGGCGCCACATCTCGCTCGCCGGGTTCTCCGGCAGCAGGTGGCCGACGTGGGCCAGGGCTGGCCGCGCGTCGGCGCCGCTGGTGATCGCCACCACCATGTCGAGCCTCAGCAGCGCGAGGTCGGTCAGGTCGTCGTTGGTCAACCCCTCGCCGGCGAGGTGAGTGTGCACCAGCCGCAGCCCACGTAGGCGCCCGCGGCCGGCGCGCAGGCGGCCGATGTCGGGCAACCAGAGCTTGCTTGCGGTACCGAGGATCACGTGCTCCGGGTGCCCGCGACGGTTGAGCATCACGCCCACCTGCCGACCGGTCTCGGCCGAGACCTGGCAGAGGGCGGTGGCGAGCTCGGGGGAGACGACCTGGGCTGGATCGACCCGCCGGCGGTAGATCCGCTCGGCGGCCCGCATCGCGCTAGCCTTCAGGCCGCTGGTATTGCCGACTACCTTTCGCGTCGCGTTGCTCCTTCGCCCTCAGCTCAGCTAGGCCGGGTGCTCGACGCCGTCACCGCCAGGGGAGGCGGCACCGTCGATGGTCTTCTTCCGCTTCTCCTCGAGCAACGTCAGCGCCACCGCCAGCGCCTGCTGGGCTTTGTCGGTCAGCTGGTCGTCGTGGCGAATCTTGCTGTAGGCGTCGAGCAGCTGATCCTCGTAGTTGCTCGCCTGATCCTTGAGCTCGCCGATCTGCCGGTCGCGGTCGGCGATCGCTGCGCGCCCCTGCTCGAGGTCTCCGTCCCGCTCGGCCACCGCCTGCTCGAGCTGCTGTCGCTGCTGATCGTGCTCGTCGGTCAGCCGCCGCACCTCCTCGGCGTGGCTCCCCTCGAGCTGCTTGACCCGGGCCGCGTGGCCGCCCTCGAGCTGCTCCAGCTCGCCGGCGTGGGTCGCCCTGATCTGCTCCTGCTCCCCGGCGTGGCGCTGCTCGAGCCCCTCGACCGCCTCGGCGTGGCTCGCCTTGAGCTGCGAGGCCGCCTCGTCGTGGCGGGCGTTCATCCCCGTCACCTGGTCGACGTGCTGCCGGTCGCGCTCCTCGAGCTCGCTGGCGTGCTGCTCGGCGAGCTGCACGCTCGCAGCGGTGTGCTCGTCCTTGAGCGAGCCAACCACGCGCTCGTGCTCGCCGCGCAGCCGATCGACGTCGGCCTGGTGCTCGGTCCGCAGCGCCTCCTTGTCACCGGCGTGCTCGGCATCCTTGGCGTCCATCGCTCGCTCGTGGCGCGCCGACAGCTCCTGCCGCTCGGTCTCGCGCTCCTGGTCCAGCTGCTCGAGCGCCTGCTGCCGCTCGCCGTCCTTGTCCACGGTCAGCTGCTCGATCGCCTGGCTCCGCTCGCCGTCCTTGTCCGCGGTCAGCTGCTCGACCGCCTGCTCGTGGCCGACCTTCAGCGTCGCCACCTCGTCGGCGTGCTGCTCGTCGCGCTCCTTGATCGACCGCTCCAGGTCGCCGCGCAGGCGCTCGACCTCCTCGCTCTGGCTCGTCCGCAGCTGGTGTAGCTCCTGCTCCCGCTCCTGCTTGAGCCCCTCGAGCGCCTCCTGGTGCTGCTGCTGCTCCTGCGCGAGCTGCTGCTGCTGCTCCTGCTTCAGCTGGTCCAGCGCCGATGCCTGCTCCGCCTCGAGCGCCTCGACCCGTGCCGCCCGGTCTGCCTC
>JAUVBO010000219.1 GCA_030591195.1 Pseudomonadota bacterium | reverse complement strand
GGTCATCGGCGATCGTCCGATCGGCTTGCCGCCGACCTGGGCGTCGCACCACGGCCCGATGGTCACCAGCAGCCGGCCGGGCCCCGTGTCATCAGAGGGACTGCCCGGCCCTCGAGCGGGCTTCAGCGCGGCGTCGGCGGGCTGCGGCCGTCCGGCATCGGGCGGCGCACCGGCAGCGCGCGGCGCCGCGTCTGTCCGGCGGCGGCGTGGTCGGCGACGCACGGCGACACGGCGGGTGTCTGGCTGGTCCGCGTCGAGGATGCCGTCGGCGTCTGCGATGCCGCCGTCGACCGCGGCGCGGTCCGGGGCGAGGTCGGCGGTCACTGAGAGGTCAGTCAGTGGGCCGGACACCGCCGCGAGGTCTCTCGAGGCATCGATCGAGGCCAAGTTGGCGTGAGCCTCAGGTGGCCGGCTGGGGGCGAGCCACCGCCAGCCCGCCAGCGCGCTGGCGCCGAGCAGCGTCGCCACGCCGACGCCGAGCACCACGGCCCGCAGGGTGCTGCGGCCGGCCGAGGCTCGCTGCAGCAGCTCCAGTGCCTCCGCGTTGCCTTCGTCGATGGCGAGCACCCGGTCGCAGAGCGACAGGGCGCGCGGGACCTCCCGCGCCTCCACCGCGTCGCGGGCGAGGGTCAGGGCGCTTGAGATCACTTGCTCGATCAGCGTCGCGTTGTAGGGACCGGGCTGGTCGAAATAGCGCGAGAGCTCGCTGTCGATGTCGGTCAGGCCGACCTCGGCGAGCTGTGCGCGAAGCGCGCTAGCTACCACCTCGGCGTCGTCGAAGCGGTCCGAAGGGTGCGGCTGCAGCAGGCGCTCGATCAGGCGATCGAGCGGCTTGCCGACGCCGGGATTGAGCGCGATGGCGGGTTGGTGCTCTCCGTCGAGGATCTTCAGCACCGTGGAGATCGGATCCTTGCCGCGGAAGGGCAGCCGGCCGGTGCAGAGCTGGTAGAGCAGGGTGCCGAGCGAGAAGAGGTCCGAGCGCGCGTCGACCCGCTCGCCGCGCGCCTGCTCGGGGGACATGTACCCGGGCGACCCGAGCATCGCCCCGGTCTGGGTCACCGACTCGCCCTCGAGGATCCGCGCGATGCCGAAGTCGGTCAGCACCACCCGGCCGCTGTCGGCGGCAATGATCACGTTGTCCGGTTTGAGGTCGCGGTGGACGACTCCCTCGTCGTGGGCGCACTGCAGGGCCTCGGCCAGCTTGAGGACGACCATCGCCGCGACCTCGGGCAACAGCGCACCGCGCTGCTCGAGAAACTCGCGCAGGGTCGGCCCGCGCACCAGCTCGACGACGATGTAGCCTGTTGGCGGAGCGCTCCCGTCATCCGGATCGGCGCTGCCGTAGTCGTGGACCTCGACGATGTTCGGGTGCCGCAGGCGGGCCACTGCTCGCGCCTCGCGGACGAAGCGCGCGGCGTACTCGGCCTGGTCCGCGAGGTGCTCGTGCAGGACCTTGATCGCCACCTCGCGGCCGAGCGACGGGTCCTCGGCGCGGAAGACCACGGCCATGCCCCCACGACCGAGCTCCTCGACTAGCCGGTAGCGTCCGAGGGCCGAGCCGACTCCAGGGTAGCGAGACATGCCGCCCTAGCGCACAGGTGCGTTATTCCTTGGGGGGGTCTTCGTCGAGCGGCTGGAGCAGGAAGAATCCGCTCGACCTCTTGCGCGAGCCGGCCTTGGCGCGGGCGATGTCGCCGGCTAGCTCCTCCGTGCTGCCGTACTGGCCCGGCTCGGCGACCACCTTGGCGATCGAGCAGCTGATGAAGAAGGCCCGGCGGGTTTCGCCACCGCTGTCGAGGACGATGTAGCCGCGTTGCTGGTCCTCTTCGCTGTAGTGCTCCTTGGCGCCCTCGTTGAAGGCCCGGGCGATCTTCTGCGACAGCTCGTCGGCGATCTCAGGGGTGCAGATCAGGATGAAGTCGTCGCCACCGATGTGGCCGATGAAGGGCGGCTCATCGGCGATCGCTCGAGCTTGCTGGAGGACCAGGTTGCCCGTGCGTGCCACCACCTCGTCGGCCTTGCGGTAGCCATAGACATCGGCGTAGGTGCGGAAGTTCTCGATGTCGATGTAGAGCAGGCAGAAGCCCTGCTTGCTGGCGAGCAGCTGCGAGACGTGGTCCTCGATCGCCTCGCTACCCGGCAGGTTGGTCGTCGGGTTGCGGTAACGGTCGCGTCGGCTCTGGCGGATCAGCGCGTTGACCCGCGCTGCGAGCTCGCGCAGATCGAAGGGCTTGGGCAGGTAGTCGTCAGCCCCGGCCTCGAAGCCCGCAACGCGATCATCCACGCCGGCGAGCGAGGTCAGCATCAGGATCGGTACGCGTGAAAGCAGCACGTCCGACTTGAGTCGCTTGCAGACCTCGATCCCGTCGATCTTCGGCATCATGACATCGAGGACGAGCGTGTCGGGCAGCTCACTGCGAGTCAGATTGAGCGCTTCCTCACCGTCGCGCGCGCGCAGACAGAGGAACCCCGCATCCCCCAGACTCGCTGCTACCAGATGGGCGACAGCGTCGTCATCCTCAGCTATCACAAGTTTTTTCAGCAACATAGGTTATCACAGATATCATGGCGCCTGAGGCCTGTCAACGACCCAGGCGACCGGGTTCGATCGGCGGTCGCGCGTCCTGCCCGCGCTGCGCCAGGTTGGCGACACAGCGCGGGAAACATTGACAGGTTCGGGGGCCGATCTCTATCATCAGTGACCGTAAAGACCCGTCATGGAAATCGCCATCGGCATCGATCTCGGCACCTCTTACTCAAGCGTGGCGGTGGTGCGTGACGGTCGGCCCGAGGTCCTCGCCGACGACCAGGGCCGGCTGACCCAGCCCTCTGTCGTCTCCTTCCCGACTGACGGCGGCATCGACGTCGGCTACGGCGCGCGCGAGCGACTTGGCGTCGATCCGTTCAACACCGTCTACTCGGTCAAGCGGCTGATCGGGCGGCGGATGGACGACCCCGAGGCTCGAGCAGTCGTGTCCAGCTTTCCGTTCACGGTGGCCGAGGGGCCGAACAACCACCCGGTGATCGAGATCCGCGGCGAGCGCCTGAGCATCCCCGAGGCCTCGGCTTACGTCCTGCGGCTGATGAAGAAGATCGCCGAGGCGCGGCTGGGGATCGTCGACAAGGCGGTGATCACCGTCCCGGCCAACTTCAACGACGCCCAGCGGGAGAGCACCCGGATCGCCGGCCGGATCGCCGGCCTCGAGGTGATCCGGATGATCAACGAGCCGACCGCGGCGGCGCTCGCCTATGGCTTCGGCAAGCTGCAGAACAAGCTCGTCGCGGTCTACGACTTCGGCGGCGGTACCTTCGACTTCACCCTGCTGGAGCTGCGAGAGCGGGTCTTCCGCGTCATCTCCACCGCCGGTGACATGTTCCTCGGCGGCGACGACTTCGACGAGGCGCTGGCCACGGCGGTGGTCAACAGCTTCTGGAAGCAGACCGGCATCGAGCTGCGGCGCGACGTGGTCGAGTGGCAGCGGGTGTTGCTCGCCTGCGAGGCGGTCAAGCGTCAGCTGAGCGAGGCCCCTGCCGCCGAGCTCAACGTCCGCAAGGTGGCCCACACCGCCAAGGGCGAGCTCGACCTCTCGGCCACGGTCTCGCGTGACCTGTTCAGCTCGCTCTGCTTCGACATGGTCCGGCGCTCGTTCGCCGTGGTCGAGCGGGCGCTGGCCGACGCCAAGGTGCGCGCCGAGGACGTCGACGAGGTGCTGATGGTCGGCGGGACGACCTACATCCCGCTGGTCCGCGCCTCGGTGACCCAGTTCTTCAGCCGCACGCCCTGCACCTCGATCGATCCCGAGACCGCGGTGGCGGCAGGTGCTGCGATCCAGGCGGCCTCGCTGATGGCGGCACCGTCACCCCACCCGGCCAAGACCCGTACCGTGTTGCTCGACGTGCTGCCGCACTCGATCGGTATCGTCACCGCCGGTGGGCTCTGCGAGAAGGTGCTCGAGCGCAACATGGCGATCCCGGTGGAGCAGTCGCGTATCTTCGCTACCTCCCGGGACGGTCAGACCGAGGTCAAGATCCGGGTGGTTCAGGGCGAGGCGCGCGATGCGGCGAGCAACACGGCGCTCGGCACGCTGGTGGTCGGCAACCTGCGGCCGGCGTCGCGCGGCGAGGTGGAGGTGCTGGTGGCCTTCGAGGTCGACACCAACGGCATCCTCAACGTCACCGCCCGCGATCGTGACTCGGGCAGGATCTACCAGAAGAGCGTCAAGGTCTCCGGCGAGCTCGATGACGGCGCCATCGCCGAGATCTCGCTGAAGCAGCAACGGTAAGCGAGCTGGTGGATAACGAGCCGACCCACGTTCTGGTGATCGACAGCGACACGGTTCGCCGCGGGATGCTGGCCTGCGCGTTGCCGCCCGCCGAGTACGTGATCGAGTTCGCCAAGGCCGCGGAGGCCGGGCTCGACCTGCTCGGGAGGCTTCGTCCGGCGGTGGTGCTGGTCGGCCTCGACGGCAGCACCGCCGACCTCTGCCAGCGGATTCGTCTGCTGCCCGCGGGCGGTGGCTGCCTGCTGCTGCTGCTCGACGAGCGGCTCGGCGAGCCCGGCGAGCCGGAGGTGGTGGGCGCTGACGTCGCCTTCCCCATTCCGTTCGACCTCGGGGCCTTCGAGGTGCAGCTCGAACGGCACCAGCACCGGCCGCTCGCCGAGACCCGGCAGCTGCCGATCCGGCCGGGCGACGAGGCGACGGGCCGCGTCCCGTCGGCCGCCAGGCCGAGCGGGCGGCCGGCCGCGCCCGCCGAGCAGATTCTCGACCAAGCGGCAGCCCCCGCCGGGGAGGAGGTGGTGGTCAGCGAGGAGGCGGCCTGGGCGGCGTTCCGCACGCGGGTCGACTACCTCCACCAGCACCTCGCCGACCTCGACTACTTCCAGCTGCTCGATGTGCCCCGTGGCGCGACCCTGACGCAGATCAAGGACGCCTACTTTCAGCGCTCGATGGAGTTTCACCCGGATCGGTTCATGCGCCTCGAGGACGAAGAGCTCAAGGTGAGGAACTACGAGATCTACAAGCGGATGACCGAGGCCTTCCGGGTGCTGACCCAGCCCGAGTCCCGGGCGGCCTACATTCACGAGGACCTCGAGGCGCCGGCCGAGAGTCGGTCGATGCGCTACACCGGCCAGGGCGATCGTCGCACGGGCGACGACCGCTGGTGCCAGGCTCTGACGTCCACCGGCTCTCGCTACCTACGCTTCGCCGAGCTGGCCTACCAATCCGGAAACCTCAGGTCGGCGACGAAGTACCTTGCCCTCGCGGCCGACTGGGAGCCGGACAACCAGGCGTTGCACCAGCAGCTCGCGGCGGTGGCGGCAGAGCTGTCCTCCTGAGCGATGCCGAGCCCGCGACGCTCTCTACCGCATGGTGGCTGAGGGACCCAAATGACCCGTGTTGGACTACGAGCCCGTGGCGATAGCGATCTGGCCCAGCTGCTGCTCGCCAACCCGGCGATTCGGCGCGCCATCGCGCAGTACGACAAGGCGACCAAGGATCAGAGCGCGCGCCGCCAGCTGCTGGCGACCGCGATCCGCATCACGCCGGAGATGGCGCCCGAGCTGCACGCAGTGCTCGAGCGCTGCCGAGGTGAGCTCGAGATCGACACCCCGCTCGAGTCGTTCGTCTACCCCGAGTCGTCGTTCAACGCCGCGGCGGTGAGACCCGAGCGGGGGCGCTTCTTCGTCCTCTTTTCCTCCGGCTTGCTGGAGGCCTTCGAGGCGGACGAGCTGGCCTTCGTCGTCGGCCACGAGCTTGGCCACCACCTGTTCGAGCACCACGCGATCCCGGTGGCCGGCTTGCTGGCACACAAGGACCGGACGCCCGATCCCGGCACCGTGCTGCAGCTGTTCGCCTGGCAGCGCTACGCCGAGATCTCCAGCGACCGCGCCGGGCTGGTCTGTGCCGGCGGCC
>JAUVBO010000621.1 GCA_030591195.1 Pseudomonadota bacterium | reverse complement strand
GGTAAGGTGGCGACGAGTCTCGGAGTCGATTTGTCCATGCGCGAGAGGGTTTAGCAAGGAACATGCCCGAGCTGCGAGCAAAATTCAACAATAATTACAGTGGGGTAAATGGGTGCCTGTCCAGGCGCGGACCCCGAATATGCTAGACGCTAGTGGTTTTCGGGCAGTCCGTGCACTGCTGCAGAGGAAAGGTTTCGTGTCTGCGAGCGGCCTCCAACGGGCACCGATGGTTGGGTCGCTGCCTAGTCGGGGCCGGGCCTAGGCCAAATCGTCGAGGAGGTGGTGCATGCGCCGCAGGGTCTCGATGTAGCGGCTAAAGTAGACCCGAGCGACCATGTTCATCACCGACTGACCCACGCGCGGGTTCTGATCGAGCAGCTCTCGAAACGGCTCCACCTCCACGGCGAGCACCGAGCTCGGCCGCGCGCACTGGGCAGTGGTTGTGAAGCGCTCCATGCCGAGGAACGACGAGAGCCCAAAGATGTCGCCCTGGTCCATCCGGCCGACGACCAAGCTCGACTCGCCGTCGTCGGATGGCAAGCGAAGGTTCACGCGCCCCTCGACCACCACGAAGAAATGCGAGCCCCTGGCGTCCCGCTTGAAGACCACCTCTCCCTTGTCGTAGCCCTTGGACCCCGAAAACCGGCTCACTCGCTCGACCTCCTCGAAGCTCAGCGACCGGAACAGCTCGTGGCCCTTCATCATCCTGGCGATGCTCATGCTTCCCCTCCCTTTCACCTGGTACCTTGCCTGGCATTCCGTCCAAGGAAACTTGTGTCGGCAGGCACCCCCCCTGTCAACCGGCGCTCTCTTACCTGCCCGGAGACGCTCGCCTATTCCGATGTAGCCCGGATCCAGCTCGGCGCCGCGCTTGCGACGAGCGACGGGCGTAGTCCAAGCAACGGGGCCCTACTTGACCCGGGGCAGGGGCGGGGCGATGCCCTTGAGGTTCAGCCCGCCCGGGTAATGGTAGCTGGTGGCGAAGCCATAGCCGGCCACCTGCAGGCCCACGGGCTGGTCGGACTCGAGCAGGTGGGCGCCGTCGATGCCCGGGCCGAGCCTGATCCGAGCCACGCCGTGGTCGCTGCTGATCTTGGTCGGCGTGACCTCGATCGGCTTGCCGTCCATCAGCACCCTGGCCCCGCCGGGCATCACGACGTCGGCGTAGCTGACGTCGTAGTCGTCCGGGGCGAGGAAGACGTACTTGCGCCGGTACTGCTCCACGGCGGCCACCGCGCTCTGGGAGGGATCTCCCTTGCCCCCGATGGCCGGGTCGACCATCGTCTGGCCGAGCATGAAGGTCGCGATCTGCAGCGGCTGGTCGGCGATAACCTCGAAGTCCTCCTCGACGATGCCGAGGTCGTGGACCTGGCCCCGGGCGATGGCGTTCGGCGCGTCGGCGGGCCGGTGACCAGGGTAGGTCAGCCGGGTGCCGTCGGTCACGCCATACAGGCGCACCGAGTGCTTGACCGGCCCGCCCCGGGGCCCGGTGGGGCGGGTCACGTAGTAGCGCTTGCCCAGGGTCTCGACCGGAAAGACCACCTCCTCGATGTGATCCGAGGACCCGCGATCGAAGGGCAGGTAGATGTGCGGCACCCCGGTCATCACCTGCACCGCCTGATCGGCGGTGACCAGCGTGCCGCCGAGATCGGTGGCGGGAGTGCCGAGCAGGCGCACCACGTCGCCCTGATCGATCGAAAACGCGAGCACCTCGCCCGGACCGGTCTCGGCGATGCCGGCGCCGGCGGCGATCTTGCCGACCGCGCTGACCTTGACCGTGACCTTGGTACCGTCGTGCAGACCGGTGACGAGGATGTAGCCGGGCGAGCGGATCTCCTCGGTGTCGATGCCCGCCTGGGCGCTGACCACGTAGCTGCCGGTCAGTGCGGTGCTCGGCAGCAGCAGCGAGGCGTCGTTGGTGTAGGAGTGGCATCCGGGCCAGCAGTCGTCACAGCCTTCCCAGCTCTTGCCTGGCGGGCCGCCCTTGCCCGCGTACTCCAGCGGGTTGAACTGCCAGACGGTCACCGGCACGGTGCTCGTCAGGTGGTAGGCGCCCCCAACCACCCGCCGGCTGTCGAGCGGCGGGATCGACACGCTGATGTCCGTGTCGCACTTGGCGGTGAAGTGCTTGAGCGCGTCGACCCACGGCAGGAACACCTTCACCAGCCCGTTGGCCGGCACCTCGGCGGTGGCCACCTGCTTGCCCCCGCGCTCCACCACCACCTGCCCGGCGGCGTTGCCGGCGTTGGCGACCACCACCGCGTAGTCGAACCAGGTCTTGACCACGTTGGGATGCACCGTGGGCCAGAAGTCACAGCCGACGTAGGTCCGCTCGGCCTCCGCGTGGGCGCAGCTGGTCGGATCGTCGTCGGAGGTGCCGCGATCGGCGAACGTCAGATCCCCGCCTGCCCAGCGGTCGTGCGAGGGGCTGGTGTCGGCGGGGCCCGCATCCTCGCCCGGGTTGAAGTTCTCCGAGCACGCAGCGGCGCCGAGCACGCACACCAGCGACAGCAGCCTCATCGCGTTGGTCTTGGTCATCGTTGCTCCCAGTCCCTCCCGTTTGTCGATTCCTGTCAGTCGATCACCGGAGCACAGGTCGACACGCCGGCCCCGACGATCCGATAGGGGATCGGGTCGAGGAAGGTGTCGGCCTCGCCGGTATCGGGGTCCAGTCGCAACACCTGCGACCTCAGCTGACCGCCCTGCTCGGCGGTGATGAAGATGTAGAACTTGCCACCCCAGTGGGCGAAGGCCCAGGACTTGACGCTGCCGCTGACGGAGGTCACCGGCCAGCGCATGGCGAGGGCCCCGTCCTCCTTGCCGAGCCCGGCGACAAAGGTCGCCGCCTGACCGGGGAAGTAGGTATAGAGCTCGCTGTTGCCGGTGCCGGTCAGCTCGGCGGTGTGCTCGCTGTCGGCGTCGATCTGGCCCACCGGCGAGAGCTTCAGCGTCGCCGGGTCGATGAAGCCGAGCCGGTTCGGGCCGGCCGAGTAGTTGCGCTCGGTGACGACGTAGAGGCGCTCACGGTCCGACCCCGGCACGTCGTTGACGAAGCCCATGCCGAACAGCTCGAAGCCCTGCTGGCCGCGTTCGAAGGGGCTCAGCTGGCAAGCGCCGGTCTCGGTGTCGACCCAGAAGATCTCGCCGCTGGTGTAGAGGACCCAGGCCCGGGCGCTGCGGTCCACCGACATCGAAAACGGCGTGGCCTGGTCCTGGGACTCGGGGATCGGCTTGCCCGCCGGGCACTGGAGCTTGGCGATCAGGGTGAAGTGCTCGTGCTCCTTGTACGGATCGAAGCTCAGCAGGCGGTGCTCCTGATCGACGACATAGATCAGCCGCGCGCCGAGGGCGCACCGCGGGTAGCTGCAGGCGCCGCGCTCGCAGGCCAGGCCGAGACAGGACTCCAGCTCGGCGCCGATCTTGGCGCTCGGCTCGCAGACGTGGATCGCGTTGTCGCGGCAGCCCATGCCGACCGCCGGATCGCAGTCGAGGCACCCCTGCTTGGCGGTGCAGACTCGATCTCCTTCGCAGACCTCGAGCTCGACGAACGAGCCGCCCTCGCAGCGCTGGTGGCTGCGCATCGCGCAGCGGGTCTCGCCCTCGCTGCAAGCGACAGCGCTGTCGAGGCCGCCGTCGCCAGCGTCCGCGCTCAGCGGTGAGAGATCGGCACATCCGGCGACGGCGAGCGCTGCCGCCAGGCCAAGCCAACCCCAAGCCGACCGTTCGCTAGTG
>JAUVBO010000704.1 GCA_030591195.1 Pseudomonadota bacterium | reverse complement strand
TGTGGGTGTTAGTGCCCGGCGGCTGGAGAAGGGGGATCGCCTCACGTCGGTGAGTTGCCGTAGACCTGGGTCTGCTGAAAGTCCGCACGCGCGAGCCAAACCGAGCCCAGGGTGTGATCCGCTTCGAGATGCCTGAGGACACGCTTGCAGACGATCACCCGGCTCGACTGCTGTGGCGGGTGATCGGAACTCTCGATCTATCTGACTTCACGGCCGAGGCGAAGGCGGTTGAGGTCCTCGAGAACTGAGACGACAAGGTGGCCTTCACAAGGCCCCCTCGCCGGAAAGAAAAGGCGTCGTTTTTCCGGCTCCACCCCGAAACAGCCTCGCTCCGCTCGGCAGCCTGAGATTCGGACGCCGCTACCAGTTGGGCGCGACGGTGCAGTTGACCGATATTTGCAGGAGCGGCAACGCAACCAAAGGACGTGAGCGCCAGCGAAGGGCTACCAGTCGAGCGCGACGGCGAAGTTGACCGAGTGCTGGGCGCCCGATTCGTCCTGCACCGCGCCCGGCAAACCGAAGATCGAGTCATCGACAGCGCCCGCGGCGAAGTAGGTGTACTCGACGAGCGTCGAGAACATGTAGAAGTTGGCGCGCATGCCGATGAAGAACCGGTGGCGGAGGATGCTCTCCTGGTCGTCGAAGGTGAAGTTCGCGTTGCAGTCCTGGTCCTTGCACTGGTGCAGCTCGCCCGGGAACGCGTTGGCCGAGAGCTGCACCCCGTCGATGCCCGGGGTGCCGTCGATCACCTCGGAGAAGGCCAGGATCCACAGCAGCTGGTAGCCGAGGTAGGGCATCAGGTTGAAGGTCGAGGCGACGCCGAGGTGCTTCGAGATCGAAAAGTCGAGCCCGGCGACGGTGAGGCTATAGCCGGGCGTGATGAAGACGCGGCTGCCGCTGCCACGCACCGAGAGGGCCGGCAGGGGCCATCCCTGGTAGCCCTCGTGCAGGGCCAGCTTCGCCTGCACCACCGCGGCCCACATCCGGCTGTCGATCAGGTGGCGCGCGCCGAGGCCGATCTCGAAGCTCGGCAGTGGCAGCCACAGCCCCTTGCGCATCATCACCGTCACCGTCGGTGCAATGGTGGGCGGCAGCTCTCGCTCGATGCGCTCGATGGTCTGCGGGGTGCGGATGTTGCCCTCGGAGAAGGCCGTGTCGCTCACCGACTCGGCAGCCCGCCAGTAGCGGTGTGCATAGGACTCGACTGTCCCAGCCACGGGGAAGCGGTTGGTCGAGTTCTTCTTCGGGTTGATCGTCGAGAAGCCGAACTCGACGGCGAGGGAGAAGCCGTTGTAGCCGTAGGTCTCGGCCGGCGCGAGGATGTTGGGCGTGAAGAGCACGCCAAGCTCGGACATCAGTGAACGGAAGGCGGCGTTGTCCGGGATCACGCTCCTGACTTCACCGTGTATCAAGCGGTCGTAGCCGCCACCGCAGTCGATCAGCCCATCGCGGTTCTCCACCTGCAGCTGGCAGAGGCGGCCCAGGTTCAGATCCCAGGTCCCAGCTCGGGCCGGCGTCGAGAGTCCAACGAGGCAGATCATCGCCACGACGCCACTCGCAACGCGAATCCAGGAGGTCCACATCTAGCTATCTCCTTGATTTTCGAAGGGGAAGAATATCAACTGGGCGCCCCCGAAGCAACCGAGAGGACGGAGATGGAATACGCCGAGATCCGATACGAAATCCCCGAGGCGCCGATCGCGCGTATCACCCTCGACCGCCCGGAGAAGCGCAACCCGCTCGGTCCCACCACCGTCAGCGAGCTGCACCACGCGCTCGAGCGCGCCCGCGACGACGCGAAGATCAGGGTGGTGGTGATCACTGGCGCCGGCAAGGTCTTCTCTGCCGGCGGCGACCTCACGCAGATGGGCGGCGGCGTGCCGGGGTTGCCCCAGCGTTCCTTCGTCGAGCTCAACCTGCTCCTACGTCGGCTGGGCAAGCCGACGATCGCCATGGTCAACGGTCACGCGGTGGCCGGGGGCCTCGGCCTGATGGTCGCCTGCGACCTCGCCGTGGCCGTCGACAGCGCCAAGCTCGGCACGCCGGAGATCAACGTCGGGCTCTGGCCGATGATGATCATGGCCAACATCTTTCGCAACGTGCCGCGCAAGGCCGCGATGCGGCTGCTGCTCAGCGGCGAGAAGATCTCGGCCGCCGAGGCGGTGCGGATCGGGCTGATCAATGAGACGGTGGCCGACGACGAGCTGGAGCAGCGAACGATGTCCATCGCCCGTGACCTCGCCGCCAAGAGCCCGGCGGTGATGCGCCTCGGACTGCTCGCGTTGCACGAGATGGACGCGCTGCCGACGCTGGAGCAAGCGCTGCCCTACCTCGAGTCCCGGCTCGGAGCGGTGCTGGCCACCGAGGATGCCCAGGAGGGGCTGCGGGCATTCGTCGAGAAGCGGCCACCGGTGTTCAAGGGGCGCTAGCCGCGCCGACCACTCAGTTGATCTCGATGCACTGGCCGCCTTGGCACTCGTGAGACCAGGTCCCGGTGTAGCCGGTGCCCACGACATATTTCTCCTTCGAGACGCACTCGCATCCGTCGACGCCGTCGCAGTTGAAGCGGTGAGTGTGCGTGTCGTTCGTACACGACTTGCACTGACCGGGACTGCTCTGGCCGTCCTTGTGGTAGCACCACTTGGCCGCGTCGTTGTCACACCCGGCGGGATCCTTGTTGCTGCAGGTCGGATCGGTACAGCGATCGTTGTCACAGCCGGTCTCGCACTCGCAGCCGCGGGTGTTGTCGCAGTTGAAGCGCCCGTTCGCGCAGGGCTGGCAGTAGCCGTTGGCGCACCACTTCTGCTTGTCGCCGCCGCAGGCGTTCAGGTCGTCGTAGGTGCACTCGGGCTGACAGGTGCCGCCGACGCAGACACCGGTCAAGCTCTGGCGCGCGCAAAGACCACAGTTGTTGGGGTCCGTGCTGGTGGCGACGCACCGACTGCCGCAGGCGGTCTGCCCCGCCGGGCAGTCGTTGCTCCCCCCATCGGCCGCGGTCGGGCTCGTCTGGCCGGCCGGGTCGGCCGGGGCGCTCGGGTTGACGCCGCCGTCCGTACCATAGGGGGTCGGAGTCGGAGGCGTCGATGGTCCCCTGTCTCCAGCGCATCCGCTCGGTGCGGCCAGCAACAGGCCCACTGCAGCTGTCAGCAGCATCCGGGGCTTGGTCTTGCCCATCTTCGCCTCCTTGGTTCGAATCGGCATCGCGGCCAGCGGCCAGGACCAGTGCAAGCACCGGACCAGCACACAGTCGTCCAACTTCGCGAGGTTGTAGGAGATCGGCGCGACCTGCCGTGCTCACTGTTGCATCGCGGGCGCGCCCGGCCGCGCCCGGGCGGCCACTGCGATGGTCAGCGCGCAACCTCCAGTTGGCGGCGAGAATCACGCTCGCGTGGCCCGGTGGTGTTCGCCAGCCGAGCCGTGGTAATCTGACTCGTTTCCTTTCCTCGAGGAGGTAGCGA
>JAUVBO010000442.1 GCA_030591195.1 Pseudomonadota bacterium | reverse complement strand
TCGGCGCGGCGGGCGACGCTCGCCCTCGACGGGGTCCAGCTCACCCAGCGGCTCACCGCGCTGACCGCTGGCGGCCAGCTGATCAACACCCGCAGCCGCGGCACCCGCCTCGGCAAGCTCGCCTTCGACCTGGCCCTCGGCGACAGCACGCTGGCCCTCGACCGGTTCTACCTCGACATCTTCGGCGGCGACATCGCCGGCTCGATCGGCGCCCAGCTGGTCAGCCTCGCGCCCCTCGACGCGCGGCTCAAGCTGCGGCTGCAGCTCACCGGCATTGACCTCAAGCGGCTCGATCCACAGTGGCAGCCCGGCGGCAAGCCGGACGAGATCTCGACCCTGGTCGAGCTCAAGTATGGCGTCGGGCGCCGGCAGCTCGGCGGACGGGTCGACATCACCCAGATCTCGCTGAGCCAGCTCGATGGCCTGCTCGCCTTTCTCGATCCGAACCAGGTCAACGACAATGTCCAGAAGAATCGCAAGCTGCTCAAGGCCTGGTACATGAAGCTCGCGCGGGTCAAGCAGGTGGCGATCTGGATCGCCCACAGCAACCTCAACCTCGACATCGACGTCGCCACGCCGGCCTACTTTCCCGCCGAGACGCTGCTGCGCTGGGTGCTGAAGAACAACCGGGTCCGGCGGCTGAACATCCGCCCGATGCTGCCGAAGCTAAAGTGAGACGATGAGAGCCAGCAACCGTGCTTACAGACGGACGATGCCCTTCGGCCTGGTGCTGCTCGCCAGCGGCTGCATTCGGCCGGTGATGGTCGACCAGAAGACGGCGCTCGAGCGCCAGATCCTCGGTAACTTCCAGCGACTGGAAGAGGAGCTGATCCTCGCCTCCTCGGTGCGCGGCAGCGCAGCTCATCAGGCCGCCGACCAGCGGCTCTCGCCGCTCCAGCGCGAGGCGCTGCAGGCGACGCTCAGTCGCGAGTTCAACCGCGACGACATCGAGGCGTTCAAGGATCGACAGATGCTCGGTGAGGGCAAGGACGGGCTGCTCAAGGTGCTGCCGGCGGCGGCCGCCGCGCCGCAGGCCCAGCGCCTGGTGGAGCAGGAGAACCGCGACCGGATGGTGATCATCCGGCGCGTGATCCAGCGCGACCCCAAGCTCACCGACAAGGACCTGGCGCTGGTGCGGCGGATCTTCGCCCGGCTGATGGCGCAGACCGCCAGGCGAGGCCAGCGGGTCCAGCTGCCCGATGGGCGATGGCACACGGTGCAGAGCGCGGGCTCGAAGGGGGGGCAGCCTCCGCGGCCCCAGGTCGGGGGGGCGCCCGCGTCGGCGAAGGGAGCCGCGAAGTGAGCCGGTGGCGCGCACCCGCGCTGGTCTTCGGGCTAGCTCTGGTCCTTGGCGGCTGCGGCACCGCGCGCCAGGGCTGGCTGCGCCAGTACCGCCTCGACCTGCCCCGCCGGGAGGTCGGCGAGCCCCGCTGGCTGGCCGAGTTCACCTCCGACGAGCTCTTCGGGCGCCTCGATGCGGGGGGTCGCCGGCTGGTCTACGCCGGCGCCCAGAAGGGCTCGCTCGACATCTGGGTCAAGGATCTCGCCACCGGTCAGCCCCGCCGGGTCACCCGCCATGTGGCCACCGACACCCAGCCGAGCTGGTCGCCGGACGGCCGCCAGCTGGTCTTCGTCTCGATGCGCGAGGATGCCAAGGGTGACATCTACCTGTGGCGGGGCGGCCGCTCGTTCCGTCGGCTCAGCGGTCGTCACACGGCCGACGCCTACCCGGTCTACGCCGCCGACGGACGCTCGATCTTCTACGCCGCCGGCCCCGAGGGCCAGAGCCGGATCGTCCGCCAGTCCCTCGATGGCGACGATCCGCCGCGGCCGGTGACTGGCTGGGGCACGACCCACCCGGCGGTGAGCCCCGACGGGCACTACCTGGCCTACACCCGCTTCGGCCGGGACCGGATGGGGCAGATCGCGCTGCGCAGCCTCGCCAGCGGTCGCGAGTGGGTAGTGACCACCGCCGACTACCACGCCGGCTTCCCCTGCTTCTCGCCCGACGGACGCACGCTCTACTTCTCGCGCTTTCGCCGTGGGCCGCCTCGCAGGGCGCTCGAAGCCGACGCGGTGGCCTCGCTGTGGCGAGTCGAGCTCTCCCGGGCGAGGGCCGCGAAGGACCCCGCCGCCGCGCTCGCCGCGGCCCAGCCGGTGACCGGCGACGGGGGGACGACGATCTTCGCCCAGGTGCACCAGCTGGGGATCGTCTTCACCGCACCGCGCCGCGGCAGCCTCGATATCGGCTTGATGCCCAGCGCCGGGCTGGTGCCACGGCTGCCCGCAGCGGCGGCTCAGCGGGCGCTGGCCGACGAGCAGGACGATCCGTGGCGGGAGTTGCTCTGCCTCGAGCGGGTCTGGCGTCGGGGCGACGCCGGCCAACTGGCGGGCGAGGCGCGCTACCGGGCGACGGTGCTCTGGCGCCGCCTGGGAGAGCTCGACGAGGCCGAGGCGATGCTGCAGCAGCTGACCGCCGGTCCCCGGTCCTCGCCCCGCCGCGCGGTCGCCGCCCGGGCGGCGATCGACCGCTTGTTGCTTGAGGTGGCGCGGGCGGAGCGCGCCAAGCGGCCCTCAGCGCGGAAGGTCGCGGAGGTGGCGACCAGGACGCTCGAGCGCCTGGCGACCCAGCCTGGCGGCAGCGACGGCAGCAGCAGCCGGCGGGTCGCCGCCTACCGGCTGTTGCGCACCGCCGACCTCCAGCGCCTCGTCGGCCGGGTGCGGGTCGCCATCGGCAGCTACGAGCGGCTGCTCGCCGGCTACCCGCGCCAGCGAGCTCTCGGCGCCGAGGCCAAGCTGAGGCTCGGCGAGCTCTTTGGCCCGGTCCGCGAGCCGAGCCTGCTCGCGAGCTACTACCTGACGCTCTTCGACGAGTTCCCCCGCCAGCGGCGCTGGCTCGGTCGCGCGGTGGACGCGGTCTTCTCGCTCTACGCCAACCTCAAGCCGCAGCAGCAGGTCGAGCAGCTCCGCCGCCTGATCGACCGGCACGGCGACAAGCCGCAGTTCTGCGCCCGGGCCCAGCGGCAAATCGGGCGACTCTACGAGCGCTCGGGGCAGCTGGCCCTCGCCATCGAGGCGATGGTCGAGGTCACGCGACGCTACGCCAAGCAGCGCGCGCTGGCCACCGCGGCGGCGTTCGATCTCGGCCGGCTGTCGGTCGCGCTGTCGGAGCAGCTGCGCCAGCAGCGCCGGCTTGGCGAGGCGCTGGCCTACTACTCCAAGGCGCGTCGGGCCTACCAGCAGGTGGTCCGCAGCCACGAGCGCGCCCACCAGGCCCACCAGCGCGCCCGGGCCGAGTACGTGCGGCTCTCGTTGCTCGAGGCGACCCAGCTCGAGCGCGACGGCGAGCGGGCGCTGGCGGCGAAGCGGTACCGCGAGCTGGTCGCCTTCGACCCGGAGGTGCTGCAGGGACACCGGCGGCTGATCGCGATCGGCGTGGCGGCTGGGCGGCGCGCGCCGCTTCTCCGCCGCTACCGAGCGCTGCTCGACCGCGGAGGGATGACCGACCTCTTCGTCGGACACTACGCGCTGGGGTACCTGGCGACCTTCGCCGACCCCCTCGACGCGAGCGCGCTGGACGAGGCGGCGCAGCACCTCGACCGGGCGGTGGCCCTGCGACCTCAGAGCTCTTTCGGTCACCAGACCCTCGGCTGGGTGCGGGAGATGCGGGAGCGGAAGCTCGGCGAGACCCGCAAGGGCTGGATCGAGGAGGCGATCGTCAGCTACGAGCGGGCGTACGCGCTCAACGACGCGAAGGTCGACCGCCAGACCGAGGCCAACCTGCTGGTCAACCTGTGCAACGCCTTCGCCAACCTCGGCAACGGCTGGGAGCTGGCCTACGAGTATTGCGCCAAGCGCCAGCGGCTCAAGCTGCCGTTCCTCTCGTCGAAGCGGGAGGCCTACCACCGGCTGATCTTCGGTCGCGCCGCCGCCGCCACGGGCCACCACCGGGTCGCCAGCCGCCAGCTCGACCAGGCCCTCGAGCTCGCCCGCCGCCTGGGCTACCGTCGCCTCGAGGTGCAGGTGATCGCGCGCAAGGCGTTCAGCGCGGGCCTCAGGGGAGAGCACCGCGAGGCGATCCGTCTCTACCTCGAGAGCATCTCGCTGCTGCGGAAGCAGGGCCGCACCTCCCAGGTCGCGGCGCTGACCCGCAGCGTGGCCCACAGCCAGCTGATGCTCGGTGACCGGCAGGCGGCTACCCGGACCCTCGCCCGCGCGGCCGAGCTGCTCGGGCGTTACGGCACGCCGCCGCAGAAGAGCTGGGGGGCAGCCGGCGGTGGCTTCGGCAGCAGCGTCTCGCCGCTCGGCTTTGACCTCGCCGACGAGCGCAACGCCCAGCGAGCGCTCGGCGGGTTGATCCACGAGCGGCGAGGAGACTGGCGGCGAGCCCGGCAGGCGCTGCGCGACCGGATCAAGAACCGCTTGACCGCCGAGGACAGCCGCGGCGACGCCGAGCTCGGTCGCGAGGCACTGCTGCTGCGCAACCGCCTGGCGCTGGTCGAGCGGCGCCTCGGCTCGGTGGCGGCGGCGACG
>JAUVBO010000460.1 GCA_030591195.1 Pseudomonadota bacterium | reverse complement strand
GCTCATCGGTCGCTCCCTGTCCGTGGGTGACTCAGGCGGCTGACACAGATGATCTGTGCCAGCCGCCTAGCGCAGCAGCTCGCGGCCGATGTTGGCCTGGAGGATCTCGTGGGTCCCGCCACCGTAGAGCAGGAAGCGGCTGTCACGGTAGTAGCGCTGCACGGGGTACTCCATCGAGTAGGAGTAGCCGCCCATCACCCGCGTCGCCCGGTCGGCCGCGTCGCAGGCGGTCTCGCAGGCGAAGTACTTCAGCATCGACGACTCGGTCAGCGGTCGCTCGCCGCCGTCGATCCGCGCGCAGCAGTCCTCGAGCATCAGGCGGGAGGCGTAGATCTTGGTCGCCATGTTCGAGATGTGGGCCTGGATCAACTGGTAGTCGCGGATCAGCTTGCCGAACTGGGTCCGCTCCTTGGCGTACTGGACCGAGGCGTCGTAGGCCGCCCGGGCCAGCCCCAGGCCGAGGGCCGCGGTCATGGTGCGGATCTCGGCGACGATCGTCACCAGCGCCCGCATGCCCTGGCCCTCCGGGATCAGCATGTTCTCCGCGGGCACCACCGCGTCGGTCAGCGAGATCTCGTTGAGCTCGGTGCTCCAGGTGCCGACGGTGGCGAAGGCCTTCGAGCCCTTGAGCCCCGGGGTCTCCCGGGGAACGAGGCAGAAGTTGAGCCCGCGGTGCTTCGAGCCGGGCTTGGTCTGCACCAGCATCGTGAAGAAGTCGGCCACCGGCCCGTTGGTGACGAAGGTCTTCATCCCGTTGAGCACCCAGCTGTCGCCGTCCCGGCGGGCGATGGTCTTGCAGCCGGTGAGGTCGCTCGAGTTGTCGGGCTCGGTGAGGCAGAAGGCAGTGACCTTCTCGCCGCGCATCGCCGGGTGGAAGAACCGCTCATGCTGCTCGTCGGTGCCGTAGTGGAAGAGGAAGTTGGTCCCCATCAGGCACTGCATCGCGTACTCGGCGGCGAGGGAGACCAGCCCCCGGGCGAGCTCTTCGCAGATGATGCAGTAGATCGTCGTGCTGCCGCCGGCGCCGCCCCGCTCGCGGGGGTAGCGCACGCCGAAGGCGCGCATCTCGCCGAGCATCTGGAACAGCTCGCGCGGGAAGGCTCGCGACTCGTCGATCGCCTGAGCCCGCGGGATCACCTCCTGCTCGGTGAAGCGGCGGAAGGTCTCGCGGACGAGCTTCTGCGGGTCCGAGCGGACCAGCGGCGTGTGCTTCGGCTTCGGCTTGATCCGGCGGGGCTTGTGCTTCGCGCCCGCCGCCTCGCTGCTCGGCTTGTCGGCCATCGCTCGCTCTCTTCCTCTCGCCTCAGGCCGCCTGAGCGCCCAGCGCCCGCAGCAGCGCGGGGACGATCGCCCGGAAGTCGCCGACGAGGCCGAAGTCGGCCACCTCGAAGATCGGCGCCGAGGGGTCGCTGTTGATCGCCACGATGTAGCGGCTGTCGGTGACGCCAGCGCGGTGCTGAACCGCGCCGGAGATGCCGCAGGCGATGTAGAGCTCGGGGCGCACGGTCACCCCGGTCTGACCGATCTGCCGCTCGTAGGGGATCCAGCCCTCCTCGTGGGCGACGCGGGTCCCGCCGACCTCGCCGCCGAGCGCGGTGGCGAGCTGCTCGAGCCGCTTGAAGCCCTCAGCGTCGCCGACGCCGCGGCCACCGGCGACGACCACCTTGGCCTGGCAGATATCGACCGTCTCCGCCCCGTCGACGGTCATCGCCCGGGCCAGCACCACGCCGAGATCCTCCTCGTCGTCGAGGTCGACGTCGTGGACCACCACCTCGCCGTCCCGCGCGGGATCCGGCGCCAGCGGGGCAAAGATCCCCGGGCGGACCGAGGCCATCTGGGGCCGCGAGTAGCGGGTGACGATCGTCGCCATCACGTTGCCGCCGAAGGCCGGCCGGGTCTGCAGCAGGAGCCGCTCCTCGGGATCGATCTCGAGCGAGGTGCAGTCGGCGGTCAAGCCCAGGGCCAGCCGGCGCGCCAGACGCGGCGCCAGGTCGCGTCCAGCAACCGTGGCGCCGACGAGCAGGATCGTCGGCCGGTTGGCCTCGAGCACCGCGGCGGCCGCCTGGGTCGCCGGCAGCGTCATGTAGGGATCGAGCCACGGGTGGTCGACCACATGGACCCGGTCGGCCCCGCCGGCGATCAGCGGACCGGCCAGGGGCTCGACGCCGCTGCCGAGCACCAGCGCGGCGGTCTCCTCGCCGAGCGTGTCGGCGAGCTTGCGGGCCTTGCCGACCAGCTCGAGGCTCACCGGGTGCAGCGCGCCCTCGGCGGCCTCGACCAGGACCCAGACCCCCCGGTGGTCGCTGAAGTCCGGGATCTCACGCTCGCCACCGTCGCTGCAGAGCGCCCCCTGCGGACAGGGGCCGGTGAGGCACGAGCCGCAGTGGGTACAGCGGTCGGTGAGCACCGCCTTGCCGTCGACGATCTCCAGCGCGCTGTAGGGACAGGTCGGCAGGCAGCGGGCGCAGCCGTCGCATTTCTCCTCGTCGATCCAGATCGTCATCGGCCTCTGCCTCCGGTCGAGCTGGCCCCGCCGCGGCCGGCGATCGTGACGGCGATCACCTTGGCCGCGCCCAGCCGCTCGACGAGCGCGGCGGCCATCTCCGCGGGCGTGCCTTCGAGCATCTCGGTCTGGCGGCCGCTCTTCGGGCTGAAGGTCTTGACCACCTCGGTCAGGCTGCCGGGCAGACCGATCTGGTCGGCCTTGAAGCCGAGGTCGGCGGCGTCGAGGACCCGGATCGGCGCCGCCCGCTCGCACGCCGCGAGCAGCTCTCCGAGCACCGGGTACCGCGGTCGGTTGAGCTCGGCGATCACCGTCAACAAGGCGGGCAGCCGCAGCTGCAGCTCCTCGCGCCGGCCCCGCTCGAGCTTGCGGGTCACGGTCAGCCAGCCCTCCTCGGGGCCGGCCTCGATCCGCTCGACGTAGGTCGCCTGGGCGATGCCGAGCGCCTCGGCCACCTGAGGGCCAATCTGGGCCGTGTCGCCGTCGATCGCCTGGCGGCCGGCGAGCACCAGGTCAGCGCCGCCGACCTTCTCGATCGCCCGGGCGAGCACCGTCGAGGTGGCCCAGGTGTCGGCCCCGGCGAAGAGCCGGTCGGTCAGCAAGACCCCGCGATCGGCCCCGCAGGCGAGCGCCTCGGTCAGCACGTCCACGGACTGGGGCGGCCCCATGGTCAGCGCGGTGACTCGCACCTGGCGCTGCTCGGTATTCGCCGCAGCGGCGGCGAGCCGTGCGGCGGCCTCGAGGGCGTGGCGGTCCTCGGGGTTGATGATCGCCTCGATCCCCTCGCGGATCAGGTTGCCGGTCTTGGGATCCAGCTTGACCTTGGTCGTGTTGGGGACCTGCTTCAGCAGGACGATGATCTTCACGCTTCCTCCAGCGCTAGCGCAACGCCCCCACCGTTGGCTGCCGCCGGCCCGTCTGTCAAGCGTGGGGACTACGAAACCGGCTGCGGCATCAGCGTCGCCAGCGTGGCACTCGGCAGCCTGCGCTGACGGGCGCACACCTCACCACAATTCAGGACCTGTCGGCAATTATTACCGTTGAAAGATTCAGTGGTTGCATTTCTCGACGGCGTGTGGCCTAACCGCTTTCGCGCTGCCGCGTAGGCGGTCTGCAAGGACGGAGGCCACGATGTTCCGCGACTGGATCCACAGGCTAGCCAGACGAGGCACCGGCCCGACCAAGCCACGGGCGGCGAGCCCACCACCTCTGCCCCATGACGCGATGGGGGATCGGTCGCACCTCGACCCCTTGCCCGCCACGGCGATCGAGATCGAGTGGGCGAGCTACCTCGCGCCGCCGCCTGCGCCTCGCAAGCGCTCGGTCACGCCGCTGACCACCGCGGCCCTCGAGCACCTGATGCGCACGCCCGACCAGAGGATCGACATCGCCGAGTTCATCCGGACCAGCTAGCGCTGCCGCTGGGGCCTCCGCACGCCTCACCGCCGGCTGCAGCCGGCCCGTCTGTCAAGCGTGGGGGCTGCGAGACCGCCTACGGAGAGGGAACCTCGGGCACGACGTACATCGGCCAGCAGGCGTTGGCGAGCTCGACGTTGGAATCGCCGTCGATCAGCCGCACCTGCAGCAGCACCGGCCCGGGTGAAAACCCCGCCGGAAACTCGAGCTCGCCGCTCTGGCTGGCAATCACCACCGATGGCGTGACGGCCACGTCGGTCTCGATCGCCACCTCGAGCTTCACCGGCACCTCCTTGCCGCCGAGGTCGACGTCGAGGTCGAACTTGACCAGGGTACCGACGTCCGCCGAGACCACGACGGGATCGAGGAACAGAAAACCGACGCAGACCTTTCCGCTCGAGGCCACCGGCTGACACTCGCGCCGGATGCACTGGGGACAGTCGCTCTGAGTGCACGCCTTGCACGGATCCTGCGGCGCGCACGCCTCGGGCACCGGCGGCGGAGGCGGCCCGATG
>JAUVBO010000874.1 GCA_030591195.1 Pseudomonadota bacterium | reverse complement strand
CGACGCCCACTCGAGCGTCGACACCGCGCCGACGGTCGATTCGCAGGTCGGCTGGACCCACGGCGCCGCGGTCACCGGCGGAGACCTGGCAGAATACCTCGGCGAGACCTGGTCGATCCCAACGGTGTTTTACGACTCGACCTCCGGCCTCAAGGCTTACGTGGCGATGGGCAGCGGCTACTGGAGCGGCGGACTGTTTCAGAACGACCAGTACTACCTGTTCGTCGATAGCAGCGACTGGACCTCGTTCGACGCGATGGAGCTGACCCAGAGCGCCGCCACCTCGTGGTTCCCCTGCACGGCGACGGTCGGGGTGCGAGGCTTGCCCTCCACCTGTCACCGGGGCGTGATCGCCAACACCATCGCCGTGGTCGACGAGTCGGCAGGCCGCGGGGTGTTCGCGACCTACCAGGCTGATCTCGCGGGCCGGCTGGTTCGCTTCAAGGGGGGCGTCCCCCAGGCAGCGGCGCCGATCACGGCCGAGGAGATCCTCGAAGCCACCTGGTATCCCGGGACGTCGGCTGCGACGACCCAGAGCAACTATCCGCTGCACTACCCGCCGGCGGCGTTTTACGACGGAGCCAATGTCGTCATGGCGCTCAACACCCACGCGTTCACCGAGGACCAGTGGGACTCTGATGACACGACCTCCTCCGCCGCGGATCTGCCAGATCCGCCGGCCATCTCGCGGATCGCGATGCTCTACGACAACATGGCGACCGGCGTGGGCATCAACCAGTTCTGCGAGGTCGACAAGATCTGCTCCTGTCTGACGTACATCGGCGCCGACGCCTGCACCACCGACGATCCGGACCACGAGCCCTCCAAGTGGGCCTTGCCGACCTCCCAGCCGCTGCTGCTGCAGAACACGGCGCAGGCCAACCGGATGGAGGCCTTCTTCCTCTACTACGATCCGCCGCCAGCAGACGCCAACGACTGCGGTGGCCGGATCGGCAACAGCTGGGTGATCCGGATGGCCGTCGACGTGTCGGGCAGCTGGGGCCTGGTCGACTCGAAGAAGTACGACGAGACCTACGGCTCGGGGCTGACGATCGTCGGCCGCGGCAAGGACCTCGGCGTGGCGCTGACCGGTGTGGGCAAGGAGGCCGCCAAGGTGACGACGCTCAGCGGCAGCACGCTCGGCGAGGGCCTCGGCAGCGGCGACGTCGTGTCAGAGGGGATCCGCGAGGTCAACTGACTGTGGCGTCGCGGCTTGACTGGTGCTTGATTGGATGACGGTCTATTTTCATCGAGGCTCTCGTGCTGACTTCGCGAACAACGCTGCTGATCCTCGCATCGCTGATGGTGCTGACGCTGGCCGACTGCCGCTGCTCCAAGCCCCGCCAGACAAAACCCGACGCCGCGCCGGCCAAGAAAAAGGTCACAAAGCTGGCGCCGAGGCACTTTCCCTCCCGGGCGCTGCGAAAGCAGATGGCCAAGCTCCAGCGCTTCACCGAGGAGCTGCGGCGGCGAGCCCGGCGGGGCAAGCTCGGCGGAGCCGCGAAGGTGGTCGCTGGCATCCTCGCGCAGGTGCCGACCGCCGCCGCGCCGAAGACCTTCGTCACCCGGCTGGCCGGGACCAGGAAGCTGGCCCAGGCGCTGCACAGCAGCCAGCAGCCGGCGCGGGACTACGGGTTGCTGATCGAGAGCTGCGTCTCGTGCCACCGAGAGCACGCGCCGGGGCTGCTCGGGCTGGTGACCCGGCTGCGGCTCGAGCCGCCCGCCAAGGCGGAAGAGAGATGAAACCAGGGGGTGCCGTTTGGCGACGGGGGTACCCATGCTACGATCGCGAGATCGATGCTAGGATCATGAAACCGATGCAGAGGCAGGCCAAGGACGACCACGGTCCGCAGCGGGGCGGCTTCACGCTGGTCGAGTTGATGGTGGTGGTGGCGATCGTCGCGATCCTGGCCGCGCTGGTGATCCCCTCCCTCGGCACCGACCACGAAGACGAGTTCAACAAGGCGCTCAGGACGCTGACCCAGGACCTGATGCGGGCCAAGTCGCTGTCGCTCTCGCGCAAGGAGAACCACAGCCTGATCGTCCAGAGCGACGCGAGCTACAAGGTCCAGGCGGTCTGGCCGACCACGGCGACATTCATCGATCCTCCGCTGCGCACGGTGACGCTGCCGACGTCGACCAAGATCATCAACGTCAAGCAGTGTGCGGACTTCGGCACCACCGCCTCCTCCTGCGGGGCCGCTTCCGGGGGCACGCCAGCCGAGCTGCGCTTCGTCGGCACCGGCGAGCTGTCGAGCTGCATCGGCGACCCGTCGAGCTGCACCCGCGTCCTGAGGTCGATGACGATCTACCTGCAGGGCTTCAAGCCCAGCGGCGACGTCGACGTCAGGTTGCTCAAGAGGGTGGTCGTCTTCCAGAGCACCGGCTTCATCAAGGTCTTCTAAGCCCAGTCTAGCCCGGCGGCGACAGCGCCAGCCCCCGTCGCTCGAGGTAGCCCCGGAGCGCCTCCCGCCAGGGGCGCATCCGGTCGAGGCCTGCCGCGGCGAGCTTGCGGTTGGCCAGCACCGAGTAGGCCGGCCGCCTGACCGGGCCACCGAAGTCGGCGGCCCGGGTGCGCTCGACGCGGACCTCGGTGCCGCAGCTGCGGAAGACCTCCCGGGCGAACTCGTACCACGAGCACTCGCCGCCGCTGGTGGCATGGACCACGCCCTGGAGGCCGGAGGGCAGCAGCGCGACGATCTGGTGGGCGAGCTCGAGGGTGCAGGTCGGCGTGACGCGCTGGTCGTCCACCACCCGAACCTCGCCGCGCTCCCGCGCCAGGCGCAACATCAGCTCGACGAAGCTCTCGCCGGCCTTGGCCCGGCAGGGGTGGATGCCGTAGAGACCGCAGCTGCGGACGATCAGGTGGCGGGGCAGGGTGGCGCGGATCAGGTGCTCGCCGGCGAGCTTGCTCACGCCGTAGACGTTGAGCGGGCCGGGGAGGTCATCCTCGGCGTAGGGCTGGTCTT
>JAUVBO010000591.1 GCA_030591195.1 Pseudomonadota bacterium | reverse complement strand
TTGGCCGGGGCCTTCTTCTTGGCCGGGGCCTGCTTCTTGGCCGGGGCCTTCTTCTTGGCCGGGGCCTTCTTCTTGGCCGGGGCCTGCTTCTTGGCCGGGGCCTGCTTCTTGGCCGGGGCCTGCTTCTTCGCCGGGGCCTTCTTCGCCGGGGCCTTGGCCTCTGGAGGCTTGTTGGCGGGAGCCGGCGTCGGTTCCCTTGTCTCCGTTGGGGCCAGCGGTTTTTCCGGCGCAGGCGCCTCGGCCGGCAGCTTGCCAAATAGCGACTGGAGCTTGTCCAGCGACTTGGTCTTCCTCGTTGCCGCAAGGACCTCCGGAGGGTCTTCGGGCATATCTTGCTTGGCGAAGAAGCCCTGGAGCTTCTCGAGCGTCTTGGGCGCCGCGTCGACGGCGCTCAGCGCCGGACCGCCCTCGAGCTCTCGGACCCGCCGGCGCAGATCCCTTACCTCGAGGTCGAGGGTCTTGGCCTCGGCCCGAGCGCCGCCCGTCTTGAACTCCGCGTCGAGCAGCTGTTGCCGCAGCTCCTGCTCCTTCTTGTTCAGACGGACCATCTCGTCGCGCAGGTGGGCGTTGGTCTCCCGGAGGTCCTTGACCTGCTTCTGCAGCGCGCCAACCTGCCCCATCAGCGCGAGCTTCGCATCTTCGAGGGCCCGGGCGCGCTCCCGCGAGGCACCGCTGGTCTGGCTCCCTACCACCTGCCGCCACCCGCTCAATGAGCTGGCAAATGAGGAATTTTCACTCAGCAACACCATCGGATCCTCCTCCTCGAGGAGGCGTCCGACCTGGTTGAGAATCTGCTTGACCGCTGCGGCAAGACTGCGCAGCGCGACCGTTTCATTCGACATGGAATCTAGTTTCTGTTTTGTTTTGAACAGTTACCAAGACAGCCAATCCGGCGTCCCCGCACGGGACCCTCGGCCAACGCCTGATTGACACGAAGCAACGTAGATCGTCAAGCGCCGACCTGGCTCTGCACGGGCGCCGGTGGCAGACCCCGACCCCATGAGACACAATATATATGGGGCATAGGTGTAGATATCTTTGTATTCCACCACCCAATCCGGTGAGAGGGATGGAGCGGACGCTACTTCTGACCCAGGGATACGAGCCGATCAGCGTGATCAGCTGGCGGAAGGCGATCTGCCTGATGACCCTCGGCAAGGTCGAGGTGGTCGAGTGCTACCAGCGGGATATTCGCTCGGTTCACCTGGTGTTCAAGATGCCCGCGGTGGTCAGGCTGCTGCACTGCATCCGCCGCTTCAAGAAACAGGTCAAGTTCTGCCGTCAAAACGTGCTCGCCCGTGATCGCTGGCGCTGCCAGTACTGCGGCGCCAAGCGGCCGCTGGCCGAGCTGACCTATGACCACGTCGTGCCGCGATCCCGCGGGGGACGGACGTCGTGGGAGAACATCGTCACCGCCTGCATCGAGTGCAACGCGCGCCAGGCCAACCGCACCCCAGGCCAGGCCCGCATGCGCCTGCGTAAGCCTCCTCGCCGACCCGCCTGGGTGCCGATCTTCACCCTGCAGATCTCGCGGCGCTCGGCGCCCGACGCCTGGCGTGACTACTGCTACTGGACCGCCGAGCTCGACGAGAGCTGATCCTGGAGCGCCGAGCTCGACGAGAGCTAGGCCGCTACAGGATCGCCTTGGCGATGATCTCGTTCATCACCTCGGAGGTGCCGCCGCCGATGGCCAGCAGCCGCGCGTCGCGGCTGAGTCGCTCGACCAGGGTCTCGCGCATGTAGCCCATGCCGCCGAAGATCTGCACCGCCTCCCGGCAGACGCGCTCGGCGACTCGCGCCGAGAGGTTCTTGGCCATCGCTACCTCGGCGGGGAGGTAGGCCCCGGCGCCGATCCGCTGGGCCAACACGTAGTTCAGCGTCTTGGCCGCGGTCACCTCGGTGGCCGCCTCGGCCAGCTTGTGGCGGGTGACCTGGAAGCCCTGTAGCGGCTTGCCGAAGGCGGTCCGCTCGCCGGCGTAGCGCTTCGCCTCGCGCAAGGCCAGCTCCGCTGAGGCGTGGCCCATGGCGGCCAGCGCCATTCGCTCGCCCTGGAAGTTGTGCATCAACGCCTTGAAGGCGCTGCCCTCCTCGCCGAGCCGGTTCTTCGCCGGGACGCGAACCTCGTCATAGAACAGCTCGGCGGTGTCCGACGCACGCCAGCCGGTCTTTTTCAGCTTGCGCGCCACCTCGAAGCCCTTCATCTCCCGCTCGACGACGAAGAAGGTCAGCCCCTGGTGGGGATCGTCGCTGGTGCGCGCGAGGGTCGTGACGAGGTCAGCGTGGGCGCCGGAGGTGATGAAGGTCTTCTGTCCGCTGAGCAGGTAGTCGTCGCCATCACGCACCGCCTTGAGCTTGACCCCCGCGACGTCGCTGCCCGCGGCCGGCTCGGTGATCGCCAGCGCAGCGACCTTCTCGCCGCTAGCCGCCGGGACGACGAAGCGCTGCTTCTGCTCCTCGCTGCCGAGCAGCAGGATCGGCGGCGTGGCGATGCCGATCGTGCCAAGGCCGGCCACCACCCCCGACGAGCCGCCGGCGAGCAGCGCCTCGGTCATCACCAGCAGGTGCAACAGATCCCCGTCACCGCCACCGTACTGCTCGGGGATCATGGCTCCGAGGATCCCCGCCTCGCCGGCCTTGACGAACAGCTGGCGCGGAAAACCCTCCTCCTCTTCCCAGTCGTGGGCGTGGGGGGCGATCTCGCGCTCGGCGAAGCGTCGGCAGCTCTCGCGAAACAGCCTGTGGGACTCGTCGAGGAACGGTTCGATCAGCACGGTGGGTCACTCCCGCGTCAATGCGCCGAAACCCTAGCAGATCCGCGCATCGTTGACTCGACCCCTGAGGACCGATATGAACTCTCGCGGTTCCCAACGCTCGTCGACCGCCTGGAGCAAGACATGTCGGACCTGATGCAAACCATCATCTCGCTCTGCAAGCGGCGAGGCTTCGTCTTCCAGTCCTCGGAGATCTACGGTGGCCTCAAGAGCGCCTACGACTACGGGCCCCTCGGCGTCGAGCTCAAGCGCAACATCATGAACGAGTGGTGGCGTGAGATGGTCCACCGCCGCGAGGACGTGGTCGGCCTCGACGCGTCGATCGTGATGCACAGCCGGGTGTGGGAGGCGTCGGGCCACCTGGCCTCGTTCACCGATCCGCTGGTCGACTGCAAGGTCTGCCAGGAGCGCTTCCGCGCCGACAAGGCGCCGACGGCCGAGCCGGGCAGCGCCGCGAGGCTGAGCTTCCCCGACAAGGGCAAGGCCAAGGTCGCGCTCGAGGTGATCAAGCAGCAGTTCGACCTCGAGCTGACGCGCAAGGGCAAGAACCTCGAGGGTGCCACCGCCGGCAGCCAGGGCTACGTCTGCCCCGAGTGCGGCTCGCCGTTCCTCAGCGACGAGCGGCTGTTCAACCTGATGTTCCGCACCTCGATCGGCGCCACCGACCCGCTCGACGAGCTGGCAGCGGCGATCTCGGCGGGAAAGCTCGAGGGCCTCGACGGCAAGGCGGTCCGGGCGGCGATCGACGAGATCACCCAGCCGAGCGCGGTCTACCTGCGACCCGAGACGGCCCAGTCGATGTTCGTCCAGTCGGCCAACATCCAGCAGGCCCTGGCGCTCAAGGTCCCTTATGGCATCGCCCAGATGGGCAAGTCGTTCCGCAACGAGATCACGGTCGAGCACTTCACCTTCCGCTCCTGTGAGTTCGAGCAGATGGAGATGGAGTACTTTGTGGAGCCGGGCAGCCAGGCCGAGTGGCTAGACTACTGGGTCGAGCAGCGACTCAACTGGTGGAAGGCGTACGCCAACGACCCGTCCAAGCTGCGCACCCGTGCCCACGAGGCGGACGAGCT
>JAUVBO010000999.1 GCA_030591195.1 Pseudomonadota bacterium | reverse complement strand
GACGCTGCGGTGGCCGACGACGCGAGCCTCAGCGGTGGCTGCCAGCTACTCGGAGCCGATCCCGATCCCGCTGTCACGGCGGTGGCCGTGATCGCGGCCGCGCTCCTCGCCCTGCTCGCCCTCGTCGCCTCGGGCAGTCGCCGACGCTCATGGCGCTGAGCGGGTCGCCGTTGGATCGCCCGACGACGACGATCTCGGTGCCGTACAAAGCCCTCGCGACGAGTGACCGCCGCTGGTAGTCTAGCGCCCCTCTCTTAGCCGGATCGGACGATCGCGATGCCGCTGCCGCCTCTCAAAGATCCTCCCGAGCTCGCGGAGCGCATCGCTGGCGCCGCCAAGGGCCTTCCGATCAGCACCTTGATGATGTCGACCCTGCTCGGCTTCAACGCGATCCAGACCGCGAGCCTGGCGCTGCTGCCGTTCTCGCGGCGCCGCTTCCGCGCCGTCAACCGCTGGGCCGCCGGCTCCTGGTGGGGCGGGTGCGTCGAGGTCGCCCAGCGACTGAGCAACGCGCGGATCGAGGTCACCGGCGACCAGGTGCCGATGCGCGAAAACACGCTCATCGTCGCCAACCACCAGCAGATGCCGGACATCCCTTATCTGTTGGCCCTCGCCCGGACCAAGGACCGGATCGGCGACATCAAGTTCTTCGTCAAGGATCCGATCAAGTACTTCCCCGGCGTGGGCTGGGGGATGCTCTTTCTCGACTGCGTCTTCGTCAAGCGCAACTGGGCCAGCGACGCGGAGAACATCGAGCGGACCTTCGCCCGGCTGCGCGGCGACAAGGTGCCCCTCTGGCTGGTCTCCTTCGTCGAGGGCACGCGGGCCTCGTCGAGCAAGATCGCCGCGTGCCAGGAGTTCGCGCGCAAGCATGGGCTACGGCCCCCCGAGCACGTGCAGCTCCCGCGGACCAAGGGCTTCGTCGCCACCGTCAACGGCCTGCGCGACCATCTCGATGCGGTCTACGACGTGACCATCGGCTACGAACGGGGCGTGCCAACCCTCTGGCAGTACATCAAGGGCTTTGCGGGCACGGCTCACCTGCACGTGCGCCGCTACCCGACCGACACCCTGCCCACCGACCCCGACGAGCTGACCACCTGGCTCTTCGAGCGCTTCGCCGAGAAGGACGAGCTGATGTCGGTGTTCTACCGCGACGGCGCCTTCCCCCAGCCGTAGCGAGGGTTCGCCCGACGGTCCCAACCCAGGCGTCGGGCGCTGGACCGGTTGGCGAAGGGCACGAAGCAGGGTAACTTAGTGGGGCCGCGGATGAGGCCGTGGAGCGGACAAGAGGGTACAGTGGCGAAGGACTCGGGCCTGGTCGGCAAGCTGTTCGCTGATCGCTTCCAGATCGAATCGGTGCTGGGCGAGGGCGGGATGGCCACCGTCTACCTCGCGATGCACGAGGTGCTGCAGCGTCGGTTCGCGATCAAGGTCATCGCCCGCAACCTGATCACCGACCGGGTGGTGGCAGCGCGCTTCCGGCAGGAGGCCCGCGCGGCGAGCCGCGTCGACCATCCCCACATCACGTCGGTCTTCGACTTCGGTCACACCGGGGACGGCCAGCCGTACATCGTGATGGAGTACGTCGAGGGACCGACGCTCCGCGAGGTCTTCGATCAGCAGCAGGGCCTGCCGCTCGACCGAGCGCTGCGTATCCTGGGCCAGGTCGCCGATGCCCTCGGCGGGGCCCACGGCTGTGAGGTGATTCATCGCGACCTCAAGCCGCGCAACATCGTCCTGACCACCCACCGCGCCGAGGAGGACTTCGTCAAGATCCTCGACTTCGGCCTGGCAAAATTCACCGGCGTCGCCCAGTCGGCGGAGAAGCTCTCGATCGAGGGCGAGGCGCTGGGCACGCCGAGCTACATGTCGCCCGAGCAATGCGTCGCCGGAGAGGTCGATCACCGCTCGGACATCTACTCCTTCGGTGTGTTGGCCTACGAGATGCTGGTGGGCGAGCCGCCGTTCAAGGGCGGCATCATCGAGGTCGCCGGGGCTCACATCAACGACCAACCCGACACGCCCTCGATCGCCTCGGGACGCGAGGAGCTCTCCCCCGAGGTGGATCAGCTGATCCTGCGTTGCATGGAGAAGCGCCCGGACGACCGCTACCAGGACGCCACCGCGCTGCTCGCGCAGCTCAAGAAGCTCCAGGTGAGGGCAAGGCGGATCTCCAACCAATTCGACGAGGTGCCGACCCTCGCCCGCAGCAGCTTCGAGCCCCACTTGGACGCCTCCGGGCCGATGGCAACGCTCCAGCCTCCCGACGTCGAGCGCTGGGACGACGAGTCGACCATCCAGTGGCTCGTGGGGATGGCGCCGAACCTGCCCGACGCCTCGTCGGAGACCATCGACGAGATCGCCTGCGTGCTGCGCGACCGCGGGCTCGGGACCTCCGAGCTGAGCGAGGCCCTCGCCGACAAGGTCCGCGCCGAGGACCGCGTGGTCGATCTCGAGGGGCGGCTCTCGAGGCTGAGCCGGCAGATCGACGAGGTGGAGGCCAACGCCCGCGATCGCGAGGCTCGGCTGCGCCGGGCGCTGACCCAGCTCGAGCACG